>NZ_AFWY03000051.1:0-60415 GCF_000231075.2 Amycolatopsis sp. ATCC 39116
CCGCCCGACCCGCGGGGGCCGGCGTTCCCGCGCCAGGCCGCGCCGACGTTCGCGAACCTGCGGGCCCGGCCGCTTTCGTGCCCCGGCCTGGTGGTCGCGAGCGACGACGACCCCTACTGCGAACCGGCGGCCTCAGCCGCGCTCGCCGACGCCTGGCGAGTCCCGTGGCGCCTGCTGGCCGGGCACGGCCACCTCAACTCCGGCAGCGGCCTCGGCGACTGGCCATCCGGCCTCGGCCTCCTCACCGAAGTCGCCGCCTGACCTACCACTGCCGCCCAACGCGCAGCGCGGCCAGTTCCGGCGCGGAGAGGTGCAGCACCTCGTACCGCTCGGTCGCCTCGCCGTCGTGCTCGCCGAGCACGAACCGCACCAGCTGCCAGTGGTGCGGGTCCAGCGCGAGGGCCGCGCTGTGCACCCCGGGCTCCCGGGCGGTCGCGGTCAGCCCGGCGAGTGCCTCCTCGACCGCCTCGGCGGGGTTCTCGCCCACCGGGGTGACAAGGCGGGACGCGTGCCGAGGTGTGCGGTCGCGCGCTGGACCGGGCTGGAAGGCCAGCCCGGTCCAGTGCCGCACCACCGGGCGGCCGAAGTCCCGCACGATGTTCTCGAAACCGCCGCCGCCCACCAGGAACTCGGCCATCCGCCCGGGGTCCCGCCACAGGTAGAACGGCGCGTACTGGTTCGGGCTCTCCCGCATGAGGTACGCCTTCAGGCCGAGGCCGGCGCGGTCGTCCAGCGCGTGCCCCCGCTCGGCGACCCGCCTGCGGATGATGCCCATGTCGTAGCCGGCGGGCAGGGCGATCTCGTACTGCTTCGCATACATCCCCGCACTGTACCTACTGGTATGTACGGAGAACGTAGCCGGTGTACTGGTACTCCGAGCCGTGCTCGCGGCGCATCGCGATCTCCCGGCGCGCCGCGGCGACGGCCTCGGCCATCGCGGGATCACCGGCGGCGGCGTCGGCCCGGGCGGCCAGGTGGTCGTAGAACTCGTCGAACCAGTCGCTGTCCGGCTGCGGCAGCACCGCCTCCACCCGGTAACCCGCGGCCACCGCGGCGGCGGAGTTCTCCTCGGTCGTCCTCAGTGGATACTGCGCGTCCCAGAACTCCTGCGCGGCCGCGGACGGCGTGCCGGTGGACCATTCGCATTCGGTGAGCACGAGCGCGCCACCGGGCTTGAGCAGCCTCTTCCACGTGCGCAGCGCGGTGTCGAAACCGAGCACGAAGACCGAGCTTTCGGCCCACAGCAGGTCGAATTCACCGTCCGGGAACGGGGGGTCGGCCATCGACGCGTTGACGGTGTCGACGTCGAGCCCCTCGGCCGCCTCGGCGAGGTCGTCGAGGAAGGGCTGGTGGGTGTCCAGGCCGGTCACCCGCGCGCCGGCCTTGGCCAGCAGCAGCGCCGACCGGCCCGGGCCGCACCCGAGGTCCAGCACCCGCGGCCGCTCGGGCAGCGGGCGGGCGAGTTCGAGGAGGCGGAGTGTGGTGGCGTCGGATCCCGGACCCTGCCGCGGCAGGCCGTGGAACAACGCGAAGAACGCTTCGGTCACGTGCGGCAGCCTCCGGCCCGCCGCACCGTGGCGCAACCGGTTTTCAGCCGGCCAGGTCGACCTCGGCGGTCAGCACGCCGTGGTGCTCCTGCAGGTCGACGCACCAGGTGCGGGCGAGCCGGTCGAGGATGTGCAGCGGAAGCCGCAGCGCCGCGTGGCCGGGCAGGGTGCGGCAGCGCAGCTCGCGGATCTCGGCGCGCAGGCTGCTGCCCTCGGTGTGCCGGAGGCGGACGGTGAACGGCGCGTGGGCGTGCCGGCAGGCGAGGCTGGCGAGGGTGTCGACCACCAGGAGAGCGCGGTCGTTCGCCTCTTCGCTCTCCTCGTCGAGGAGCGCGCGCAGATGGCGCCGGAGCCCGGCGAGGTGGGGCGCGCCCAACAGGGGCACGCCGCTGGTTCTGTCACAGATCTGGGCTGAGTCCGGCAAGACGGTCCTCCGCTGTTCCTTCAACGGGCGTGGAGCGTCGTTGTACCCCGGACAAGGGAACGCGAAACCTGCTCGCCGTCAACGGCTCAGATCCGGTGCGGCGTCGGCGATCCGCTGCCGCATCGGCCGTTCCCGCAAGGCCTCGATGGCCTCGTCGACGAGCTTGCTCAGCGGGTAGGCCAGCTCGTCTTCGAAACGTTTCGCCGCGGCGGTGGTCGCCGCCCACTCCGCGTCCAGGACCGGCAGCAACTCCTCCGCCCTGGGTGTCAGGTGGACGATGCGGTGACGAGCGTCGGCGCCCGGGCTGAGCGTCACCAGCTCCGCCTTGACCATCTGCGCGACGGTCTGGCTCGCCGCCGAGTGGGTGACTCCGATGGCGGCGGCGAGATCCCGGATGGGCTGCGGGCCGCCGGCGGCGAGCGCCCGCACCACCGGCGTGAAGCGCGGCCGGAACCAGGACAGGCCGAGGTCGGCGTAGATGGCGGCGACGTCGCCGTCCAGCAGTTCCAGCAGGTGCCGCAGCCGGGTGGCGAGCAGTTCGGCGCCAAGGATTGTCACAGCGCTAATATAACAGCACTGTTGCATCTGGAGGGACCATGACCCAGCTCCACCCCGTCGCCGAGCCCTACGCCGAAGGGATGTTGGACGTCGGCGACGACAACCGGATCCACTGGACCGAGTGCGGAAACCCCGGCGGCAAGCCCGCGGTGTTCGTCCACGGCGGGCCCGGCTCCGGCGCCTGGACCAATTCACGCGGCTACTTCGACCCGGAGCGCTACCGGCTCATCATGTTCAGCCAGCGCAACTGCGGCCGCAGCACGCCGCACGCGAGCGACCCGGCGACCGACCTGAGCCACAACACGACCGAGCACCTCATCGCGGACATGGAACGGCTGCGCGAGCACCTCGGGATCGAGCAGTGGCTGCTCTTCGGGGGGTCCTGGGGCTCCACGCTGCAACTCGCCTACGCGGAGCGGCACCCGGAGCGGGTCAGCGAGATCGTGATCGCCGGCGTGACGACCACCCGGCGCCGCGAGATCGACTGGCTGTACAACGGGGTCGGCCGGTTCTTCCCGGCGGAGCTGGAGCGGTTCCGGGCCGGCGCCGGCGACGTCGAGGGCGACACGTTCGACGTCCTCGCCGCCTACGCGCGCCTGATGGCGGATCCGGACCCCGCCGTCCGGGAAAAGGCCGCCCGGGACTGGAGCGCCTGGGAGGACGCGGCGGTCTCGCTCGAACCCAAGGGGGTGCCGAACTCCTACAGCGACCGGCCGTCCCGCGACCTGCTCGCGATGACCCGGATCTGCGCGCACTACTTCTCCAACGCCGCCTGGCTGGAGGAGGGCGTGCTGATCCGGGAAGCCCACCGGCTGAAGGGGATCCCCGGGAAGCTCATCCACGGCCGGCTCGACATCAGCAGCCCGGTGGAGACCGCGTGGGAGCTGACCCGGGTGTGGCCGGACGCCGAACTGATCGTGATCGACGACTCCGGCCACACCGGCAGCGACGCGATGCGGGCGGCGTGGCGCGCCGCCCTCGACGAGTTCGCGGTCAGGCCAGCTCGGGGATGACCTTGTTCGTGAACAGCTCCACCGACGCGCGGTCGTAGGCGATGTCGGCGAAGTAGGTGATCGCGTAGGTCATGCCGAGGCCGCGCAGCTCGGTGAGCCGCTCGGCGATCTGCTCGGGAGTGCCGACCAGCGGCCCGTTCGCGAACGAGTTCACGGTGCTCTCGAGCAGGTCGGCGGACAGGTGCGGCTCGTAGTGCGAGCGGATCCACGCCAGGCGGTCGGCCACGTCCTTATCGGTCTCGCCGATGACGACGTTGTAGTTGGCCGAGCGGACGATCGCGTCGAAGTCGGTGCCCACGTCCTGGCAGTGCGCGGCGAGGACCTCGGACTTGTGCTTGAAGTCCTCGGCGCCACCGGCGAAGTTCGTGTACCGGGCGTACCGGGCGGCGATGCGCAGCGTCTTCTTCTCACCGCCGCCGGCGATCCACAGCGGAATGCCGCCCTCCTGCAGCGGCAGCGGGTACGACAGCGCGCCGTCGACCTGGTAGTGCTTGCCGTCCAGCGTCGCCTTGCCCTCGCTCCACAGCTGGCGCATGATCTGCACGCCCTCGTCGAGCATGCCGAGCCGCTCGCCCGCGGACGGGAAGCCGTAGCCGTAGGCCCGCCACTCGTGCTCGTACCAGCCCGCGCCGATGCCCATCTCGACGCGGCCGCCCGAGATGACGTCCGTGGTCGCCGCGACCTTCGCCAGGTAGGCCGGGTTGCGGTAGCTCATGCACGTGCACATCTGGCCGAGGCGGACGCGGCTCGTGGTCGCGCCGAGGGCGGCCATGAGCGACCACGCCTCGTGCGTGGCCTCCGCCAGCGGAGCCGGGACGGTGTGGAAGTGGTCGTACACCCACACCGACTCGTACGGCCCGTTCTCGGCGTACCGGGCGATGTCCAGCATGGTCTGCCACTGCCCGGCGGGCTCGATACCGGTCAGGTCGAGCCGCCAGCCCTGGGGGATGAACAATCCGAAGCGCATGCGCCCAGCCTAGCCGGGGTGCGGGTGACCGGCGGAAGAAGCCTTGATGTCCATTTCGGACGTCACTCCACTGTGGACGGCCGCGCCTCAGCGGCTGATGCGGCCTGGCATCGGCTGCGGCTTGCTCGGCGGCGGCTGCGGGCTCGGTGGCCGGCGCTGCCACGGCCGGGAACTGGTCCTGCGCACCTGACCCCCCGGGACGGTCTCGACGACATTCGCTGGCGAAGACTAACCACACCCCGGGTGTGACTCACGCGGCGCACCCTCGTTCTGGGACCGGAGTTGCTGGAGTGGCTGGTGTTACGGCTGGTTCGGTCCCTTTTGCGCGATTCCCACTATGCGAGGTGCGACGACGGACACCTTGGCGCCGGGCGGGAAGATCAATTCCCTGCAGTGTGACACAACGAACCCGGCGGCCTCGATCGCGGTACGGGTGTCGCGGTTGGGCAGGCACCCGCCCATGAGCCGTGGCCAGACCAGTGCGGCGAGGTCCTGCCACCGCGCACGCAGCGGCGACCGGGCGCGGACGTGCTCGTAGAACCGCAGCCGCCCGCCGGGCCGGAGCACGCGCCGGAACTCGGCGAGCGCGGCGGCCTGGTCGGGGACCGAGCACAACACGCCGCTGACCACGACCTCGTCGACGGACCCGTCCGGCAGCGGCAGGCGGTCGGCGCGCGCGTCCAGGACGGGGACGCCCGACTTCGCCGCCTCGGCCCGCAGGGCGGGCTCCGGCTCGACGGCCGTGAGGTCCACACCGGGCGGGTAATGGGGGAAGTTCAGCCCGGTGCCCGCCCCGACTTCGAGCACGCGCCCCCGTGCGCCCGCGAGGAGCTCCCGCCGGAGCGCGGCGCCGCCCCGGGCCTCGTTGCGGGCGCCGATGCGCTTGAACAACCACGCGAAGAAGCGGTTCGCCATGCCTCGACGCTAGGGGAGGTTCGCCAGTGCCGGTACCGGTCCGGCAGGCAGACCGCGCAGGGCCGGTACCCGGCGGCGATCGCCGTCGGCTCGTCGGCGAAGAAGACGCGGTGCCGGGCGTAGTGGCCGCGCGCCAGGGCGCGCCGGGCGGACGGGCAGGTGAGCAGGCCGTAGATCCGCAACCACCGGTGGCCGCCCAGGGTGCCGGGGTCGGTGCTGCGGTAGGGGCGCCCGTCGGCGCCGAGGAGGGTGTAGGGCACGGTTCGAGGGTGCCGGGGGTGGGAGGGGTGCGCTGGCGTGTTCCGGTCGTGGCGCTCGGCGGAGGTGGCGCGCAGCAGCCGCGGCGGTCATGTGGCGGGTGGGCGGCGGGGCAAGCGCGGCGGCGGGGCAGCGGCGGGTCAGGTGCGGTGGCGGTCAGAGGTCGGGGCGCCGGTCAGCGCCGTCGCGGCCAGCGGCCGGGCGCACTGTCGAGGCGAGTAGCGGCCATCGGCCGCAGCAGCCAGCGGCCGATGAGCGTGCGCTCCGCGGAACCGGCCTCAGCGGCGCCGATCCCGGCCCCTCCCCACTTCACTCCACAGTGGACCCCGCCGGTTCCCACAATCCCGCGGCCCGGCCGTTCGCCACGTGCTCCTCGTACACCGCCACCTTGTGCCGGATCACCGCGAGGCTCTCCTGCAGCTCCGCGATCCGCTCCCGCACCCGCTCCTCGTGCTCGCGCAGCAGCGCCAGCCTCTCGAGTTCGTTGCCCCTCCCCTGCCGCACCAGTGCGGCGAACCGGCGGATCTCCTCCAGCGGCATCCCCGACGCGCGGAACCTCGTGCAGTACCGCAGCCACTCGACGTCCGCCTCGCGGTAGACGCGCCTGCCGCTCGCGTTCCGGGCCACCGGGCTCGCCAGCAGGCCCTCCCGCTCGTAGAGCCGCAACGTGTGCACGCTCAGCCCGGTGCGCCGCGCGACCTCGCCGATGCTCAAGTCCACCGGACCAGCCTAACTTGACCTAGACGCCGCTCTAACTCCTAGCGTCGCGGCCATGATCCAGAAACCACTGGGCACCGGCTTCGGCGCCCGCACCACCGCGGCCGACGTCCTCGCCGGCGTCGACCTGACCGGCAGGCTCGCGATCGTCACCGGCGGCTACTCGGGCATCGGCCTGGCCGCCACCCGCGCGCTCACCCAGGCCGGCGCGCACGTCGTGGTTCCCGCGCGCCGACCGGAAGCCGCGCGCGAAGCGGCCGAAGTGGACGAACTCGATCTCGCCGACCTGGGCAGCGTGCGCCGGTTCGCCGAGCGGTTCCTCGCCTCCGGCCGCCGCATCGACATCCTCATCGCGGGCGCGGGCATCATGGCCGCCCCGGAAACCCGCGTCGGGCCCGGCTGGGAGTCGCACTTCGCCGTCAACCACCTCGGGCACTTCGCGCTGGTCAACCTCCTCTGGCCGGCCCTGGCACCGGGCGCGCGCGTCGTGGTGGTCTCCTCGGCCGGGCACCAGCTGTCCCCCATCCGCTGGCACGACATCCACTTCGACACCGGCTACGACCGCTGGCTCGCCTACGCCCAGTCCAAAACCGCCAACGCGCTCTTCGCGTTGCAGCTGGACGTCCTCGGCCGGGAGCGCGCCCGCGCGTTCTCCCTGCACCCCGGCGCGATCCTGACGCCACTGCAACGGCACCTCGACACCGCGGACATGGTGGCGGCGGGCTGGATCGACGAGCACGGCAACCCCGCCGACCCCAGCTTCAAAACGCCCGAGCAGGGCGCGGCCACCCAGGTCTGGGCCGCCACCTCACCACAGCTCGACGGCCTCGGCGGCCTCTACTGCGAGGACTGCGACATCGCCGAGCCGACGGACAGCACGGAGATGATCGCCGGGGTCCGCGACTACGCGGTGGACCCCGCGGAGGCAGAGCGGCTCTGGGCGCTGTCGGCGGAGCTGACCGGCATCAACGCGTTCTGAGCGCGGCCAGCTCCCGCGCCAGGTTCGCCTTCGCCGCGGCCTCCCACCGCGACCGCGCGGCCGCCGTGGCGTACAGCGGGTCCCGCGCCAGCAGGTCCGACAGCACGGCCGACCGGCCGGCGCGCCACAGCTCGTCCGAGATCGGGGCGTATTCGGCGCGCACCGCACTGCGGTAGCGGTCGTAGGCGACCTCGTCCGCGCCGAGGATCGCGAGGTCTGCGTCGAGCAGCGCCTGCGCGGTCGCGTCCCCGTCCGGCGCGGCGTGCGTGAGCGTGGCCAGCACCAGCTCCTCGACCCGGGTCACGTGCTCCGGCCGCGCCCCCGCCCGGCGCAGCCACGACACCGCCCACTCGGCGCTGCGCCGCTCGTCGTCACCGGGCCGTCCGTCGTACACGACGTCGTGTGCGGCGGCGGCCAGCGCGAGCACCGCGCGTTCTTCCGGCGGCAACCCCAGGTCCGCCGCCAGGGCCGCCGAATCCCGCAGCACCGCGAGCACGTGCGCCGTGTCGTGGTAACGGCGGTGCGGCTCCGCGTACCGGGCGGCCAAGTCCGCCGCCGCGTCCGCCGCCACACCGCCGTCGCCACCGAGCGCCCGTACCGCGCTCACCCAGTCGTTCCGCACGCACCCATCATCGCGCGGGCCGGATGTTCTGGTTGACGTGGAACACGTTCTCCGGGTCGTACTTGGCCTTCACCCGCGCCAGCCGGTCGTAGTTGTCCCGGTAGGACGCGCGCACGCGTTCCTGTCCCTCGTCGTCCATCATGAAGTTGATGTACGCCCCGCCCGCGGACGTCGGGTGCAGGTCCGACCAGTAGTCCTTGGCCCAGCGGGTCATCACGTCCACGTCGGCCGGCTCCGGCGACACCCCGACGATCACGCCGGCCCAGCCGCCGTCGCGGTGACCGAAGGCGGTCGCGTCGGCGGGGACGCGCGCCGCGGCGCCGTCGATCGGGTACAGGTGCATCGTCGAGAACGGCGTCGGCATCGTCTGCCCGTACCGGACGTGGACGTCGATCGCCTCGTCGGTGATCTCGGTGAAGAAATCCGCCTTCCAGTACCACTGCAGACCGGCCGGGTACAGGGCGTCGAACGCGGTCTGCAGGACGTTGTGCGGCATCTCGTGCAGGCCCATCACCAGCGGCGAACCGTAGGTCTTCACCGGCTCCAGCACCTCGTCCGCGCGGTCGTGCGGCCCGGTGTAGCACCAGACGATCCCGCACGCCTTGCGTCCCCACAGCTGTTCGGGGAACGGCGGTGCCGGCGGGATGGTCAGCAGCCCGAACCAGCCGGACAGCTCCTCCGGCAGCGACGGCAGCAGCTCGCGGTACCAGCGCATCACGTCCGGGGTGTCCGCCAGGTCGTACAGCACCGGCCCGCCGATGATGACGCCGTGCTCGCCGATGTCGTGGGCGCGGAACGTGAACGAGGTGACCACGCCGAAGTTCCCGCCGCCGCCGCGCAGCGCCCAGAACAGGTCCGGGTGGGACGTCTCGCTGGCGATCACCAGGGTGCCGTCGGCGAGCACGACGTCGGCCGAGAGCAGGTTGTCGACGGTGAGCCCGAACTTCCGGGCCAAGTAGCCGACCCCGCCGCCGAGCGTCAGCCCCGCCACACCGGTGGAGCCGAGGAACCCGCACGGCACAGCCATTCCGAACGGGACGGTGGCGTGGTCGACGTCGGCCCACGTGCACCCCGCGTCGACGCGGACGGTGTGGTGCTCGGGGTCGACGGTGGTGCTGTGCAGCAACGCGAAGTCGATCACCAGGGCGTCGTCGGCGACGCCGAGCCCGCCGGCGTTGTGGCCGCCGCCGCGCACGGCGATCGTGATGTCGTGCGCCCGCGCGAACTTCACGCAGGCGACCACGTCCGCGGTGTCGCGCACCCGGACGATGGCGGACGGCCGCCGGTCGATGGACCCGTTGTACACGGCGCGGGCCGCGTCGTACCCGGGGTCGGACGGGAGCACGAGGTCGCCGCGCAGGGTGGCGGCCAGCTCCTCGTACGGTGCGGTGGCGATGGTGGTCATGGTTCCTCCTCAGGTGGGTCGCCACGACGCTAGGGACCGGGCGTTCGCGCAGCGTTCGCCCGCGCGGGCTCAGCCGGAGCCTGCCCGAACGGCGAGGTCGTGCTCGCACCGCCGCACCAGTGCGAGGCTGCCCTGTGCCCTGGCCAGCCGCACCGCGGAGCGCAGCCGGGACACCGCCGTGCCCGGGTCGTCGAGGGCGGCGCGCTTGCGCATCACCTCGGGCATCCACCACACGTCGTCGCGGGCCTGCCCGGCGACGATCGCCGCGTCCAGGGTCGCGCGGGCCGCGTCCGGGCCGGACAGGTCGGCGAGCAGCGCGAGCCAGTACGGCATCCGCGCGAACGAGCCCTCCGCGCGCAGGTTGTCGATGCCGCGCCGGGCGACCTCGGGCCGGCCGGTCCGCCAGCCGCCCAGCACCAGGCCCCACTCCCGGTAGTAGGCGAAGCCGTAGCGGTCGCACAGCTCGCCCAGCTCGCGCACGGTGTCGCCGAGCCGGTCCACCTCGCCGCACATCTGGTAGGTGATCCCGGCGTAGGCGAGCCCGACGGCGAGGCTGTACGGGTGCTCCGCCGACCGGGCGAGCTCGATCGCGTCCTGGCAGGCGGCCAGCGCCTCCCCGGTGTGGCCCAGCAGCCAGTGCGGGTGCGCGGCCCACCCCGTCGCGTGCACGTCCGGGCGGGTGCCGACGGTCAGCGACGGGGCGCCGCGGGACAGTTTCACGGCGAGGTCGAAGTGCTGCAGCGCCTCGGCGGGCCGCCCGAGGCTGCACGCGCTCCCGCCGTACACGAAGTGCGCCGCGCCACGCAGTTCCGAGTCCGGGTCGACGAGGTCCAGCACGTTCGTGGCGACCTCGTAGGCATCGGCGGTGCGGCCCTGCACGAAGCGGGACGCCCACAGCCCGACCATCGCGGTGAGCATCGAATCCTGCTGCCCCAGGCGTTTGGCGAGGGCGATGGTGCGCTCCAGGGCCTGCTGCAGCTGCGGCGAGGCGTACCCGTGGCGGGCGTTGAGCGGCGCCGCCATCGTCTCCAGTATCGCCAGTTCCTGACGGGCGGACTCGGCGCTGTCCGGCTGGGCCCGCACGATGTCCAGCGCCTCCTGGTGCAGCCGGATCGCCTCGGCGTGGGCGAAGGTGCTGGACGCGAAGGCCGCGGCGCGCCGGTAGTAGCCGACCGCGCGGTCCGGGCGGCCGCCCCGCGCGTACTGCTCCGCGAGACGCCCGGACACCGGGTCGGTGTCTCCGGCGTGCAGCAGCTCCAGCGCCTGCGCGATGCGCCGGTGCAGCAGCCAGCGGTTGGGCGGGCTGACCAGGCGGTAGGCGGTGTCCCGGAGCAGGTCGTGGCTGAAGTCGTAGCCGCCGCCGATCTCCTGGATGATGCGACGCCGCCACAGCTCGTCGACGGCCTGCACGACCGTGTCCGGTTCGAGGTCGCTGGCCTCGGTGAGCAGGGCGAGCGTGAAGTCCCTACCGACCGCGGCAGCGAGCCCGGCGATCTTGCGCGCGGCCGGGCTCGCTTGGTCGACCCGGTTGCGCAGCACGTCGGTGAGGTCGCTGCCGGGCAGTGCCTTGCCCCGCACGGCTTCGACGACGTAGAGCGGGAACCCGCCGGTGGTGGCCTGCAGCAGCGCGCGGTCCGCGGGGGCGAGCGGCTGCCCGGAGATCAGCTCGGCCAGCCGGGCGGATTCGGTGATCTCCAACGGGTTCAGCGTCAGCTCGGTGAGCAGGCCGGTGGCCCGCATGCGGGTGGTCCACTCGGCGAGCTCCGGCCACTCGCCGTCGGTGCGCAGGGTCGCGGCGACGAGGACCGGCGCGTCCGGGGCGAGGCCGAGGCAGAACGTGAGGAACGCCAGGGTTTCCTGGTCGCACCACTGCAGGTTGTCCAGCACCAGCAGCATCGGGCGGCCGGTGCCGGTGAGCGCTCTGGCCAGGCCCTCGAAGAAGCGGTGCCGCTGCCAGGCGTCCACCATCGCGCGGGGGCCGGTGTCCGGGTCGCTCCGCGACCGGCCGGCGGGCACGAGGCGGTCCACTTCGGCGCGCCACACCGGTTCCAGGTTCGCGGTCGCGGCCCGCACCGCGGGGGCACGCAGCCAGTCGGCGACCGGCGCCAGCGGCAGCCGTCCTGGCGTGCCGAAGCACTGGGAGGTGGCCACGATCGCGCCGTGCGCCCGCGCGGCGGAGGCGACTTCGGCGACCAGCCTGCTCTTGCCGACGCCCGCGCCGCCGCAGACCAGCACGAGCCCGGGGCGTCCTGCCGCCGCGGTCTGCCACACGCGCGAGAGGAGTGCGATCTCCCGGCCGCGCCCGACGAGCCCGGTGGTGCCGGGGCGCGGGCCCGTCGCGTCGCCGGCCAGCAGGCGGCGCAGGGCCCGGCGCGTCGTCTCGTCCGGGACGACGCCGAGTTCGCGTTCCAGGGTGGACGCGCAGTGGTGGTAGGTGCTGACCGCGCTGGCCCGGTCCCCCATCGCGGCCTGCAGGTCCATCAGCGTGCGGTAGCCCTGTTCCTCCAGCGGGCGCAACTGGATCCGCCTGCGGGCGGCCTCCGCGGCGCCGGGCAGGTCGCCGCGGCTCTTCCTGGCCTGGCACAGCAGATCGCACAGCCGGACGCAGGACGATTCCAGCGCGGCACGCGGCTCGATCACCCATTCGTCGTTGATGCCGGGCAGGAATTCACCGTGGTAGAGCGCGATCGCGGCCGGTGCGTGTTCGAGCACCCCGTCGCCGGTCTGGGCCGCCGCGCGGGCCAGTTCGAAGTCGCGCACGTCGACGCGGACGCCCGCGGTGTCGCGCCAGCACAGATCCTTCGCGGTGACGACCAGGCAGTCCTGACCGAGGGTGTGGCGCAGGTGGTGCAGTTCGCGGCGGAGGTTGGTCAGCGCCTGCGGTTCGGACGAGTCGGGCCAGAACAGTTCGGCGATGCGCTGCCGCGGCTGGGGCACGCCCGCGTGCACGACGAGGTAGGCGACGAGCGCGACGGTGCGCGGCGAACGGGTCACCACCGAACCGTTCGCTTCGTCGAGAATTGCCTGCTCTCCCAGCAGGGAGACCCGCAGCATCCCGCCAGAGTAGACCGCGAGGCGGGTCCGATCGACGGAATGCCTAAAGCCCTTGCCGGGCCAGTGCCTCGCCGATGATCCGGGCGCCGTCGGGAAAAGCGCCCGGATTCGGGCCCGAGTAGTTGAGCCGCAGGTACACCCCGGGCGGCTCCGCCGGGAACCATTCGCCGCCCGGGTTCACCACCACCCCGGCCGCCTCGCAGTCGCGGACCAGGCGCGCCGGATCGGTGGCGTCCGGCAACCGCACCCACAGGTTCAGCCCGCCCTGCGGCAACCCTTCCAGGCGTGCCGCCGGCACGTGCTCCCGCAGCGCGCCGGCGAGCAGGTCGCGCCGCGCGGCCAGCTGGCGGCGCACCCCGCGCAGGTGCGTGCGCCACCCGGGCTGGGTGACGACGTCGAGCGCGACCGCCTGCAGCAACCCGCTGACGTACATCGATTCGCCCTGTGCGCTGGCGAGGATGCGCTCGCGGGCCGCGCCGCGCGCGATGATCCCGGCGACCCGCACCGCCGGGGACACGCTCTTCGTCAGCGACCGCAGGTACACCACGTGCCCGCGGTCGTCCCGCGCGGCGAGCGGCACCACGTCGGCCGCGATCCCGAAATCGTGCGCCCAGTCGTCCTCGATCAGGAACGCGCCGTGCTCGCGGACGACGCCGAGGACCTCCTCGCCCAGCTCGGCGGGCCAGCGGGCGCCGGTCGGGTTGGCGAAGTTCGGCTGCGCGTAGAACGCCCTGGCCCCGGTGTGCCGGAACGCGCGGTCCAGCTCGTCCGGGTCCGGACCGTGCGGCCCGCTCGGCACGGGCACCACCCGCACCCCGGCCTGCGCGGCGGCGAGGATCGCGCCCCAGTACGTCGGCGACTCCAGCACCAGCGGCGCGCCGGCCCCGACGAGCCCCCGGAACGCCGCGCTGAGCCCGCTCTGGCTGCCCGGGAACACGACGACGTCGCCCGGCGCCGCCGGACCCAGCTCCGCGGCGAACCACGCCTGCAGCTCCGGCAACCCCGCGGCCGGCGGGCGGCTGACCGCGGAAGCGCCCCGCGCGGCGCGGGCGAACGCCGCCCGCACCAGCCGTTCGGGCAGCAGCTCCCGGTCCGGGTAGCCGGAGTGCAACGCGATCACGTCGTTCGGCACCGTGCGCAGCGCGGTCGACACCCGCGGCACGCGGTGCGGCGGCGACCCGAGCGCCGCCGTCTGCCACCCGTAGTCGTTCGCGCGCGCCACTCGGACCGCGCGCACGAAGGTGCCGACACCGGGCCTGCTCTCCACGACGCCCTGGGCCGCGAGGGTCCGCAGCGCCTTCTGCACGGTCACCGGGCTCGCCGCGTACTCGGCGACGAGCGCGCGGGTGGACGGCAGCTTCGCGCCCGGTTCGGCGGTCGCGATCCACTCGCGCAGCCCAGCCACGATGCGAGAGCTGCTATCGTCGGACATGAGGCAGGATAGTAGCGCTACTCTCGCCGAGCGCCCGGTGCTACCGCCCGCGCGGGCCGGTCTCGGCTGGGGTCTGCTGGGAGTCACGGCGTTCTCGTTCACCGTCCCGTTCACCCGCGTCGCCGTCGGCGCCATGTCGCCGCTGTTCATCGGTTGCGGGCGGGCGGTCGTCGCCGCGCTGCTCGCCGCGGTCGCGCTCGCCTGCACCCGGCAACGCCTGCCGCGGGGCGTGCAGTGGTTCCGCCTCGCGATCGTCGCCGCGGGCGTGGTCGTCGGGTTCCCCGTGCTGACGTCGTTCGCGCTGACCACCGCCTCGGCCAGTCACAGCGCCGTCGTGATCGCGCTGCTGCCCGCCGCCACCGCGGTCATCGCCGTGCTGCGCGGGCGCGAACGGCCGGCGGCCCGCTTCTGGGTGGCAGCCGCCCTCGGCGCGGTCGCCGCGGTGGCGTTCGCGTCCCTGCAGGGCGGTTTCACCGGCCCGCGGTGGTCGGACCTGCTCCTCGTCGGGGCGGTGCTGGCCGCCGGGATCGGCTACGCGGAGGGTGGCCTGCTGGCCCGCGAACTCGGCCCGTGGCAGACGATCTCGTGGGCGCTCGTGTTGTCCGCGCCGCTGATGACCGCGCTCGCGGCCGTCGCCGCGTGGCAGCACCCGCCGACGGGCACCGCCGTGGACTGGGCCGCGTTCGCCTACCTCGGCGTGGTGAGCATGTTCCTCGGGTTCTTCGCGTGGTACCGGGGGCTCGCGATCGGCCCGATGGCGCGGGTGAGCCAGATCCAGCTGGTCCAGCCGGTGCTGACCATCTGCTGGGCGGTGCTGTTCCTCGGCGAGGCGATCACCTGGCCGACCGTGCTCGGCGGCCTCGCGGTGATCGCGTGCGCCGGGCTCGCCGTGCGCACCAGGCTGATCAGGCGAGCGTGACCTCCTCCGGCCGCCGGTCCGGCCGCAGCCCGCGCCACGACGGCGCCCGCAACCGACCGTCCGACGTCCACTGCCGGAACTCCACCTCGCCCACCAGTTCCGGCTCCACCCAGTGCGCGTTGCGGGCATACTCGCGGGGCACCGGGCTGTCGAACGGGCTCGTGCGGCGGGCCAGCGGGCGCAGGCGGGCCTGCAGGTCGTCGAGCATGCGGTCGGTGAAGCCGGTGCCGACGTGCCCGGCGAAGCGCAGTCCGGTCTCGTCGTGCAGGCCGAGCAGCAGAGCGCCGAACGTGCCGGAGCGCCGTCCCTCGCCGGTGGTCCAGCCCGCGATCACCACCTCCTGCGTGCGGGTCAGCGGCGTCTTCACCCAGTCCGGCGACCGCACGCCGGGCTGGTAGACCGAGCCGAGCCGCTTCGACACCAGCCCCTCCAGGCCGACCTCGCGCGCCGCGCTCAGCAACTCCGCACCCTCCACGTCGGACGCCAGGAAGTGCCGCCGCACCCGCACCTCCGGCCGGTCGATGCCCAGTCCCAGCAACCGTTCCCGGCGTTCCTCGTAGGGCAGGCCGGTGCAGTCCTGCGATCCCTCGCGCAGCAGGTCGAACGCGAAGAACACGACGGGCACCGAGGACAGCCGCGCCGGGGTGGGCACGGTCAGGTTCATCCGCTGTTGCAGGCGCCCGAAATCCGGCCTGCCGTCCTCGTCGAGCGCGACGACCTCGCCGTCGATCAGCAGCGTGCGCGGGTCGTGGCCGAGCACGGCCAGCTCCGGATAGGTGCCGGTGACGTCACGCAGCCGCCGCGAGTAGAGCCGGACCTCGCCGCCGGACACCGCGGCCTGGCACCGCACCCCGTCGTACTTCCACTCGAACGCCCAGCCCTCGCTGTCCCGCACGGGTCCGGGAACGGCCAGCATGGGGGCGACGGGCTCGGGCAGCGGCATGCCCCGATGCTGCGCCGGATCGTGGGCTTCCGCCAGTCGGCCACACCTCTTCGTGGGGACTTAGGTCACCACTTTCCCCGTTCGCCCCTTCGGAGGTATGCCCCGTCGCGGCCGCGGTGGACCGTTTCCGCTTTCCCGGCTGGGCAAGAAGGGCCCGCAAATCGACAACGCGTTGCTCCAGCTGCTCGCGCGGGCGATCGACGCGGGCACCAACGTCAACCGCACCGGGTTCGACGTGCCCCGCGCCGGCACCGGCCCGACCAAAGCGGCGGAGCGGGAGGCGCTGATCCCGGACACCCGCAACGACGAAAACCTCGCCGTCGCGCAGATCCACGCCAGGTTCATCAACTTCCACAACCGCGTGATCGACCACTTCGCCGCGGATTCCGTGCCGAGCGCGCTGCTTTTCGAAAAGGCCCGCGGTGAAGTGGTGCGGCACTACCAGTGGATGCTGCGCGAGGACTACCCGCCGCGGATCGTGAACCCGATGATCGTCGACGACGTGTTCACCGACGGGCGCAAGTACTTCGACCCGCAGACCGCGGGCGGCCCGGCGACCATGCCGATCGAGTTCTCGGTCGCGGCGTTCCGCCTCGGGCACAGCATGGTGCGGGAAACCTATTCCTGGAACCGGATCTTCGAAGCCGGCTCCCCGCTGGGCATCGCGACGCTGTTCCAGCTGTTCACCTTCAGCGGCACCGCCGGGACCCTCAGCCCCACCAACGACCCGGCCGACCTCGACGACCCGGACGCGGGCACGTTCCTGCGCCTGCCGACCAACTGGATCGTGGACTGGCGGCAGTTGTTCGACTTCGGCCCGAACGGCGTGCCGAACCCGACGAGCGTGCCGCTCAACCCGGCGCGGCGCATCGACACGCTGCTGGCGAACCCGCTGGACACCCTGCCGGCAGGCACGCTCGGCGGCCGGGAGGGCGGGCTCGCCGGCGACGACATCCAGCGGAACCTGGCCTACCGCAACCTGATCCGCGCGAACATGGTCGAGCCGGCCACCGGGCAGCAGATGGCCGAGTTCCTGGAGACGACCCCGCTGACCGCCGAGCAGATCCTCACCGGCGCCGGGGTGGTGCGGACCTGTCCACGCTGAGCCCGGAACTGCGTGACGAGCTGGTCGCCGACACGCCGCTGTGGTTCTACGTCCTGCGGGAGGCCGAGGTGCACGAGGGGCGCCTGAACGGGGTCGGCGGGCGCGAGCCGCCACTCGATCCTGAACGAACCGGGCCGGCAGCCCGCGCTCGGCGCGCGGCAGGGCAGCTTCACGATGGCCGACCTGCTGCTCTTCGCGGCAGGCGGGAAGCCGGAGAACCTCAACCCCCTCGGCGACAAGCCCTAACCGAGCAGGCCGCGCTGGTGCGCCAGGGAAACCGCCTCGGCGCGGCTCCCGGCGCCCAGCTTGGCCATCACGCGCGACAGGTGCACGCTCGCGGTCTTCTCGCTGATGAACAGGCGCTCGCCGACCTGGCGGTTGGTCAGCCCGCCCGCGACCAGTTCCAGCACGGCCCGTTCGCGCGGGGTCAGCACGTCGTCGGCGGGCGCGGACGCGGCCGTCAGCCTGCCGCGCCGGGCCAGGTCCGCCACCGCGGACCGCAGCGGTTGCGCGCCCAGCTGGCCTGCGGCGTCGTGCACCAACCGGGCCTGCTCGGCCGCCGCTTCCCGCTCGCCGTGGGCCAGCAGCGCCGCGGCCCACCGCCACCGGGCGAGCAGCTGCCAGTACGGCAGGGGCGCGGCCTCGTCGACCGCGACCGCCCACGCGGCCGGGTCGTCCGCGCCACGCAAGCGGTTCAGCTCCGCGGCGAGCCGCGCGGTCGGCGCGCGCGTGTCCGGGCTGCGTTCCTCCAGCCGGACCTGCATCGGCGACACCAGCTCGCCGCAGGCGGCCAGCTCCTCGCCCTGGCCGACCAGCTCGGCGGCGTCCCCGCCGCGGCGCCGGACTTCCTCGGCGTGGTCGGCCAGCGCGGACACCCCGGTGACGACCGCCCACCGCATGTCGGCCAGGCTCGACCGGGTCAGCGCCCGCAGCTGCTCGATCACGGCCCGGACCTCCGCGACGGCCCGCCCGGCGTCGCCCTGCCACTGCGCGGCCTCGGCCAGCGCGATCCCCAGAAGCACGCCGGTGCGCGCGTCGTCGCGCTGGTCGGCCAGCCGCGCCGCGAGGTCCTCGACCTCGGCGAACCGCCCCTGCGCGGCCAGGATCGGCGCGGAGTACGCCCCGACGCGGGCCCGCGCGAACCGCGGCGCTCCGGGCACCGCCGCGCGGTCCAGCGCGGTGTCCCAGTCGCCGAGCACGTACAGGTCGAACAGCTCGCTCGTGCGCGCATCGACGCCGACGTCGCTCCAGCCGAGCCCGGCCCGTTCCGCGCGCTGCCACACCCGCGCGGCCATTCGCGCCGCGCCAGGCAGGTCACCGCTCACCAGCAGGTTGCAGGTGACGTTGTGCAGCGCCCGCAGCTCGACCCGGACCGCGCCGATCTCGGCCGCGCGGTCCGCCGCGGCCAGACCGAGGCGCGTGGACAGCTCGACGTTGCCCTGCCAGTCCTCGAACGCGGCGAGCGTGACCATCCCGTCGACCTCGACCTCGGGCGCTCCGGCCGCGCCCGCGTCGGCGATGGCCTGCTGCACGTGGCCGCGCAGCTCGTCGACGTCGACGTCCGGCACGCCCCACACCCAGGCGCGGGCCCGCAGCGCGAGGACCCGGGCGCGCACGACGCTCGCCGGGCGGTCGCGCACCAGCTCCCACGCCTCGGCGACGGCCTTCGACACCTCGCCGCGGTGCAGGTCGAACGGGATCAACGCGATCGCGAGCTGGTGCCGCGTGTCGGCGGCCAGCTCGGGGTCGTCGCGCAGGTCCGCCTCGGTCACGGCGGAGCGGGCGTAGGTGACGGCGCGGTCGGCCTCGCCCGCCGCGTACGCCATCGCGGCCGCCGAGCGCAGCAGCGCCAGCTGGTCCCGTCCGCTGATCCGCTCCGGCTCGTCCACCGCCTCCCACAGCTGCAGCGCCTGCTCGAGGTGGTGCAGCGCGTCGCCCGGGGCCTGCATCCCGGCCGCCTGGTCCGCGGCCCGCACCGACGCGGCGAGCGCGGTCGGCAGGTCGTGGCTGCGGAAGCTGTGGTGCGCGAGAGCGGCCGCGGTGCCGTTCTCGGCGGCCAGGCGCGCGAACGCGGCGTGCAGGCGGACCCGCTCCCCGGGCAGCAGGTCGTCGTAGACCGCTTCGCGCAGCAGCGCGTGCCGGAACGCGTAGCCGTCCTCCGCGGCGACGAGGACGTTGTGCAGGACGGCCTCGCGCAACGCGGTCTCCAGGGTGTCCTCGTCCAGCCCGCAGACCGTGCGCAGGCTGGCGTGCGCGACGAGCTGCGCCGCGCCGGAGACCGCGCGGGCCACGCGCTGCGCCTCGGGGCTGAGCCGTTCCACGCGGGCGAGCAGCAGTTCGGCCAGTCCCTCGGGCAGGTTCGCGCCGCGACGCACCGCGGCCGTCAGCTCCTCGCAGAAGAACGGGTTGCCCTCGGAGCGTTCGGCGACGGTGCGCACGGTGGTGTCCGGCAACGCGCCTTCGGCGAGCGCCGAAACGAATGCGACGGCGTCGGCCGCGTCGAGCGGGGCCAGCTCGATCCGCGCCACCGAAGGCAGCCGGGACACCTCCGCCAGCAGCGGGCGCAGCGGGTGGCGGCGGTGCAGGTCGTCGGTGCGGTAGGTGGCGACCACCAGCAGCCGCTGGGTGTCCAGCCGGGACAGCAGGAACAACACGAGGTCCCTGGTCGAGGCGTCGGCCCAGTGCAGGTCCTCCAGCGCGAGCAGCACCGGGCCACGGGCGGCGAGGTCCACCAGCAGCGCGTGCACCGCGTCGAACAGCCGCAGCCGTTCCACCGTCTGGTCGGCGGGCTCCGGCTGGGCGAGACCGGGCAGCAGACGCCCGAGCACCGGCCACTGTTGCGCCGCCTCCCGCTGCCCGCCCAGCGCCTCGGCGAAGGGCAGGTACGGCAACCCCGCTTCGCCGACGTCGAGGCAACGCCCGGACAGCACGGTCACCCCATCTGCTTCCGCGACCAGCTCACCGAGCAGCCGCGACTTGCCGACCCCGGCGTCACCGGCCAGGAGCACCGCCCCCGCCTGGCCCGCCCGGGCCCGGTCCAGCGCGGCACGCAGGGTGTCCAGCTCGGGTTCGCGGCCGATCAGCGGGATCGCGGTGTCGAGGCGAGGCACACCTCATGCTCCCACGGACGACGATCAGCGCGGGGGCCGTTCGTCGGCGAGGGCGGCGACCGAATCGGCCAGCCCGAAGCGGTCGCGCACCCGGCACAGGAAGTCCGGCTCGTCGAGGCGGACCAGCCGCGCGCGCCGGCTCGCCGCCTGCACGGTGATCCAGTCGCCCGGCTCCAGCACGCCCCGCAGCTGACCGTCGACGCTCACCGCGGCCTCCCCGGACTGCTCCAGCACCCGGATGCCGACCCGCTGCTGCGGCGCCAGCACCACACTGCGGTTGAAGACCATGTGCGGCGCGACCGGCGTGAACACCAGCGCGTCCAGGCCGGGCGAGACGATCGGGCCGCCCGCGGAGAAGCTGTAGGCGGTCGAACCG
This sequence comes from Amycolatopsis sp. ATCC 39116, assembly GCF_000231075.2. Lineage (NCBI taxonomy): Bacteria > Bacillati > Actinomycetota > Actinomycetes > Pseudonocardiales > Pseudonocardiaceae > Amycolatopsis > Amycolatopsis sp. ATCC 39116. Next base: position 20,345 of record NZ_AFWY03000051.1, read on the forward strand.
GTCGAGGACGCCACGACGAACGCGTCGGTCGAGTAGACGGCGAACTGCCGCCCGTCGACGTAGACCGCGAGGCTGGCCTGCCGGTCGCGGGCCAGCTTCTCCACCACGATGTCGTTGAGCCCCAGCACGTCGAGCTGGATGCCGTCGCCGTCGGACGGGGCCCGCCGGGTGGTGGGCGGCGGCAGCGCAGGACCGCGGCCGTAGCGCAGCATCGGCTCGATGCCCTTCGGGATGCTCAGCGGCCGCGACGCGCACATGGTGAGCGTCATCCGCGAGTCCTCCTGGAAGGCGCCGTCGTTGACCGCGTCCAGCGCGGCGACCACGTCCTCGGTGGCGACCTCGGTGAGGAACCCGACGCGGCCCACGTTCACGCCGAGCACCAGCGACCCGACCGGCGCCGCGACCCGCACCCCGCGCAGGAAGGTGCCGTCGCCGCCGACGGTGACGATCAGGTCCGGGTTGCCCGCGCGCTCGGCCTCCTCCTTGGCGTGCAGGCGGTGGCCGTCGAAGTCGTCCCACACGTCGATGTCGGTGCACGGGATGCCGCGGGCGGCCGCCCAGGCGCGGACCTCGCCCGCGGTGCGCCGCGCGGTCTCCTTGCCGCCGTGCACCACCAGGCCGATCCGGGAAACGGAAGCCATGTCCCTCCTCGCGACCGGAGGCACTCCACGTCGGCCTCCTCGGTACCAAGCTAGTACCGGCGGGTCAGGACGCGAGCGGCTCGGCGCCTTCGGGCACCGGAACGAGGGCGGGCTTGGGCAGTTCCGCGCAGCTCACGCGCAGTTCGGCCGGCCGCGGGGTGGCCCAGGTGCCCAGCATCAGGAAGGTGACGGACTCGCCGGGCCCGAGGTCGAGCGCGTCGGGCAGGCGGCGGGTGAGGGAGCGGTCGTAGCGGTCGCCGAAGTCGACCCGGACCCCGGTGGCGAGGACCGGGCCGGTGTTGGTCAAGCGGTACCACTGCTGCGGCTGGGCCTCGAGGCGGAACGCGGGCGCCGGCCCACCGCCGCGGCGGGGCCGGGCCGACCGGCGGCCGAACCAGAACGCCGTCGCCACGGCCAGGACCAGCACGGCCACCTCGATCATCAGTCGCACAACCAGCGTGATCGTCCGTTCGGGGCAGTGCGCTACCCGGGGTGATCGAACCGTGATGTGACAAGCACGATCATCAATGTCCCGTCCACCAGGGATTCGGGCAGCGGCCACCCGGGGTGCTTAGCGTGTGCGCGCCTTTCCTCCCGAACCCCCGAAAAGGTGACGCATGACCGACCTCTCCCCCACCCGCCGTCAGGTCCTGATCGCCGGTGGCGCCGCGCTCGGCGCCGCCGCCTTCGCCGGCTGGGGCACCGCCTCCGCCAGCCCGGTGCGCGACCCGTTCACGCTCGGCGTCGCGTCCGGCGACCCGCTGCCCGACGGCGTCGTGCTGTGGACGCGGCTCGCGCCCGAACCGCTGGCCGCCGACGGCCTCGGCGGCATGCCGTCGAAGGTCGTGCCGGTCGAGTGGCAGGTCGCCGCCGACGAGCGGTTCCGGCACGTGGTGCGCGCGGGCGCCGAGATCGCGCGGCCGGAGTCGGCGCACACCGTGCACGCCGAGGTGTCCGGCCTGCGGCCCGGCGCCGAGTACTTCTACCGCTTCCGCGTCGGCAACGAGATCAGCCCGGTGGGCCGCACGAAGACGGCGCCGCGGCCGGGCGCGCGGCTGGACAAGTTCTCGTTCGCGTTCGCCAGCTGCCAGAACTACCCGGACGGCTTCTACACCGCGCACGCCCACCTCGCGCAGGAGGACCTGGACCTGGTGGCGTTCCTCGGCGACTACATCTACGAGGGCAACGGGCAGGGCAGCATCGGCCGCGGGCACACCCCGGCCGCGGAGACGTTCACCCTGGCCGACTACCGCGTCCGGCTGGCCCAGTACAAGGGCGACGCGGACCTGCAGGCCGCGCACGCCGCGTTCCCGTGGGCGCTCGTGTTCGACGACCACGAGGTGGAGAACAACTGGGCGGGCGACATCTCGCAGCCCGACACCGAGCCCGACCAGGACCCGGCCGTGTTCCGGCAGCGGCGGGCCCAGGCGTTCCAGGCGTACTGGGAGCACATGCCGCTGCGCCGCGCCCAGCGCCCGTCCGGGCCGGACATCCGCATCTTCCGCAGGCTCACCTTCGGCGACCTGGTGGACGTGCACCTGCTGGACACCCGCCAGTACCGGGACGACCAGGTCGCGGGCGACGCGCGGCTGGACCCGTCGCGCACGATCCTGGGCGCGCAGCAGAAGGAGTGGCTGCTGCGCAACCTGTCCGGCCCGACCGCGCGGTGGAACGTCCTGGCGCAGCAGGTGTTCTTCTCCCAGCGCGACTTCACATCCGGCACGGCCGACTCGTTCAGCGACGACGCCTGGGACAACTACTACGTGGAGCGCAACCTGGTGCGCTCGAAGCTGGCGCAGGCGAGCAACCCGGTGGTCATCACGGGCGACGTGCACGCCAATTACGTGGCCGACGTGAAGGCCGACTTCGAGGACCCGGCGTCGGCGACGGTCGCGACCGAGCTGGTGGGCACGTCGATCTCCTCCGGCGGCGACGGGACCGACCAGAACTCCGGTGACCGCGTGCAGCTCGCGGAGAACCCGCACATCAAGTTCATCAACCGCAAGCGCGGCTACGTGCGCAACACGATCACCCGGGACTCGTGGACCGCCGACTACCGCATCGTGGACTACGTGACGCGACCCGGCGCGCCCGTCCAGACACGGGCGAGCTTCGTCATCGAAGCCGGCCGCGCGGGAGCGCAGCAGGTCTGACCGGGGTTCCTCACCCGCCGGTCTCCCGCAGCCGGCGGGTGAGGAACTCCCGCTCGGGCGCGTTCTCCGTCCGCCGCAAGGCTTCCTCGTAGGCGCGCGCCGCCTCCTCCCGCCGGTCCAGGCGGCGCAGCAGGTCCGCCCGGACCGCGTGGAACAGGTAGTACTCGGCCAGCCGCAGGCGCTCCACGAGTGCCAGCCCGGCCGCGGGACCGTCGACCTCCGCCACCGCCACGGCCCGGTGCAGGGCCGCCACCGGGGACGGCGCGACCGCCATCAGCTGGTCGTACAGCGCCACCACCTGCCGCCAGTCGGTGTCCGCGGCGGTCGGCGCGTCGCTGTGCACGGCGTTGATCGCGGCCTGGATCTGGTACGGCCCCGGGCGCCCCCGGCGCAGGCACCGGCGCACCAGGGCCTGTCCCTCGGCGATCAGCTCCCGGTCCCACCGGCTCCGGTCCTGGTCGGCCAGCAGCACCAGCTCCCCGCCCGGACCGGTGCGGGCGGCGCGGCGCGACTCGGTCAGCAGCATCAGCGCGAGCAGCCCCAGCACTTCCGGCTCGTCCGGCATCAGCCCGGCCAGCACCCGCGTCAGCCGGATCGCCTCGGCGCACAGGGCCGCGCGCCTGGCCGTGTAGCCCTCGTTGAACACCAGGTACAGCACCGCGAGCACGGCCCGCAGCCGGTCCGGCAGGTCCGCCTCGTCCGGCACCCGGTACGGGATGCGGGCGGCGCGGATCTTGCCCTTCGCGCGCACGATCCGCTGCGCCATCGTCTTCTCCGGCACCAGGAACGCCCGCGCGATCTCGGCGGTCGTCAGCCCGCCGAGCAGCCGCAGGGTGAGCGCGACCCGCGCGGCCGGGGCGAGCGCCGGGTGGCAGCACGTGAAGATCAGCCGCAGCCGTTCGTCGGGCACGGCGCCCTCCTCCACCGGATCGTCACGTGCGTGCAGCAGGGCCGCGTGGGCCTGCCGGTCGTCGCGGGTCGCCTCGCGCCGCAACCGGTCCACGGCGCGGTTGCGGGCCGTCGTGATGATCCAGCCCGCCGGGCTGGGCGGAACCCCGTCCTCGGGCCACCGCCGCACCGCCGTCGCGAACGCGTCCTGGACCGCCTCCTCGGCGATGTCGATGTCGCCGAAGACGCGGACCAGGACGGCCACCGCGCGCCCGTACTCCTCCCGGAAGACGCGGGCGATCTCGTCGGTCAACCGCAGGACCCGTCGACCACCGGCCGGACCTCGATGGGCAGTGTGGTCGCCGCCGTCAGCTTGCGGCCCCACTCCAGCGCCTCGTCCAGGTCCGCGGCCTGGATGATGGTGAACCCGCCGACGTGCTCCTTGCCCTCCAGGTAGGGCCCGTCGGTGACGAGCACGTCGTCGCCCCGCGCGTGCACGACGGTGGCGGTGCTCGGCGGGTGCAGGCCCGCGTTGAACACCCAGGCGCCCGCGGCCCGCAACTCCTCCTGGAACGCCGCCACCTTCTCCATGATCGGCTCGAGGAATTCCGGCGGGGGCGGCTCGCCGTCGGGCTGGTAGATCGTGAGCAGGTAGTGGGTCATGGTCCCTCCTCGGGTTCGGTCTTCACCACCTACACGAACGACGACCCCGCGGATCGACACCTCAGCGAAATTGGCCGGGGCATCACTCAGTCGGGGTGCTGGACGGGTGAGGTGGTGTCGATCAGCGCACGAAGCGTCCGCTGGTACCGCTCGAAGGCCGCCCGGCCCTCGTCGGTGAGGGAGAGCCAGGTCCGCGGCCGCTTGCCCTCGTACCCCTTGACCACCTCGACGTACCCGGCCCGCTCCAGGGTGAGGATGTGCCGCGACAGCAACGAGTCGCTGACCTCGACTGTGTCGCGGAGCAACCCGAACGCGACGCGGTCGGCCGCGGCCAGCGCCGCCATGGCCGACAGCCGGACCGGCGCGTGGATGATCTCGTCGAGCTGGTGCCGGGGGTGGGCACCCGTCTTCCTGCCGCTCACCGGCGCGCGACCCGCCACGCCAGGACGATGAACGGCAGCGCGGGCAGCACTCCGGCCGGCACCGCCCACGGGGTGAAGCCCTCGGGGACGAGGAACTTGTCGAGCAGCATGGTGGGCACGGCGAGCCCGACGCTGGCCCAGACGGCCGCGTTCTCCAGCCGCGCGGCGGCCCGGTCGATCATCCGCAGCCGCAGGCCGATGAGGCCGGTGAGCACGACCACGACCAGCACCCCCGGCAGGACCAGGTCCCCGACGGCGGCCGGGGCGGCGATCAGCCCGATGTAGCAGGCCGCGGTGAACACGGCCATGACCGCCGTGGCGGCCACGTACCACCAGCGTTCCCGGCGGACCCGGCGGCCCACGCGGTCGATCGTGTCCAGCGCTTCTCGCGGATCCAGCTCATGGGGCGAGGCCATGTGTCCATGGTGACATGTACTTGAATGACACTCAAGTACTTTCCGGTCGGGTTTTTTCCGTGCCCCCAGCCCGGAAAATGCGTTGACCGTGGCGCCTGCACCGAGGGACTCTGGGCGTACCGAAACTCCACGCGACGCCCGCCCGATCCGCTGCGCCCGGCTCCACACCGCGCGCTCCGGTCCGGTCGCCGGGGCGCGCGTGCGCGGGCCCGCTATCGCACGGGCCGCCCCCGGCCGGCGCGGACCGAAGCCGCGCCGGTCGGGGTGACCAACGGCGCCACCGCCTTCAGCGTCCGCAGGATCGGCGCGGTCTCCAGGTGCGTGATCGCGGGCAGCGCGAGCCGGGTCGTCAGATATCGGTGCAACGCGCCGGTGTCCGCGCACAACGCGATCGACAGCAGGTTGGTGCGCCCGGTGGTGGCGGCGACGACGGCGAGTTCCGCGTGGCGAGCCAGTTCCGTCGCGACCGCGTCCAGGTGCACCGGGGGCACGGACATCCACAGCAGCGCCGAAGCCGTGATGCCGAGCAGCGCGTCGTCGATCTCGACGTCGAAGAACAACGCGCCGCGCCCGCGGAGTTCGTCGACCCGCCGGGCGACCGTCGATGCCGACCACCCGGTCGCCGCAGCCAGAGCCGTGTAGCCGGCGCGGCCGTCCTGCGCGAGCGCGGCCAGCAGCACGCGGTCCGTCTCGCCGAGCTCGACCGGTTCGCCCGTCGGCGCCGGGCGGCTCAGTTCCCGTTGCTGCGCGGGCGAAAGCGCGTCGAGGTGGCCACGCCATGCCGTCGGCCCGCCCAGGTAGGTGTGCAGCAGGTAGTGCGCCGACACGGAGGTGACGCTCGCGGTGCGCGGGACGTCCCGCAGCAGCAGCGAGTTCCCCGCGCCCGGCTCGGCGCGGACGATCGCGACGATCTCCGTGCCGCCCGAGGTCAGCCGGACCCAGGCCGTGTCGTCGCGCCGGGCGAGCGCGTGCGCGATGTCGTGCGCGGTGCTCGGCGCCGCGGTGAGCCGGACGATCCACTGCTGCCCACGCGTGCCGGCCGGGTCCGGAAGCCCGGTCACCCGCAGCCCGGCCTCGCGGGTGAGCCGCTGGTAGCGCCGCGTCACGGTCTGAGTCGACGTGCCCAGCACGGCGGCGATCTTCGTGAACGGCGCCCGCGCGTCCAGGTGGAGGGCGTGAAGCAGTCCGCGGTCGAGCTCGTCCAGCACGGTCATTTCCCGCACTATAGCGCTTCTGATGGAGGAATCCGCCAGTTTTCGGCTCGTGAGTGGAACCAGTCTGACCCTCCCCGCACGCTGTCGCCGACCGCGTAGAAGGGAAGCCGGATGAACCACCGAGCGGCGCTGACCGCACTGCTGACCGCCGAAGCGATGAACCTGCTGGACTCGACGATCGTCCAGGTCGCCGCGCCCGCCGTGCACGCGAGCCTGCCCGGGCCGGTGGCGGACGTCCAGTGGTTCAGCGCCGCCTACACCCTGCCGTTCGCCGCGCTGCTGATCACCGGTGGGCGGCTCGGCGACCTCGCCGGGCGCCGCCGGGTGTTCCGGCTCGGCGTGACGGCGTTCCTGCTCACCTCGCTGGCGTGCGCGCTCGCGCCGGCCGCGAACGCGTTGATCGTGTTCCGCGCCGCGCAGGGCGCGTCCGCGGCGGTGATCATCCCGCAGACGATCGGGCTGATCCGCGCGATGTTCACCGGCCCCGCGCTCTCCCGCGCGCTGGGCGCGATCGGCCCGGTCATGGGGCTCGCGGCGGTGTGCGGGCCGGTGCTCGGCGGCGTGCTCACCGAGGCCTGGACCTGGCGCTCGGCGTTCCTGGTGAACGTGCCGCTGTCGGTGATCGTGCTGCTGCTCGCCCGTGGCCTGCCGGAGGACCGCGCGCCCGGCCGCCCGCGCCTGGACCTGCCGGGCACGGTGCTCGCGGTCCTCGGCCTCGGGCTGCTCGTCCACCCGCTGACGCAACCGTCCACTCCGGACTACCGGCTCCTCGCCGCCGGCGCCGTCGTACTCGTCGTCTTCGTGCTGCACCAGCGCCGCAGCCGCGCTCCGCTCGTCGAACGGTCCCTGTTCGCCGGACGACGGTTCCCGGCCGCGCTGGTCACCTCGGCGCTGTTCTTCACCGCCACCTCGGGCCTGACCCTGGTCGTGGTCCTGCACGAGCAACTGGACGCGGGCGCGGGTGTGCGTGCCGCCGGGCTGACGCTGGTGCCGTGGTCGGCCGGGCTGGGCGTGGCGTCCTGGGTCGCGGGCTCGGTCCTGGTGCCCCGCTTCGGCGACCGCGTGATGCCCGCCGGGCTCGCCGTGTTCGTCGCGGGCCTCGTCACCGCGTGCCTGGTGGCCGATCACGCCGCGTTCCTCGGAGCACTGGGGGTGATCGGAATCGGCGCGGGGTTGTTCAGCCCGGCGTTCTTCACCGCGGCGTTGCGCGCGGTGCGCCCGGTGGAAATCGGCTCCGCCGCGGGATTGCTCAACGCGGTGCAGCAACTCGGTGCGACGCTCGGTGTCGCGCTGCTCGGCGGTGTGTTCTTCGGCAGCGGAGCGCTTGCGGCGTACCGGATCGGGATCGCATTGGCGATCGGCGCCGCGGCAGGCGCCGCGGTGATGGCGGGAAAACGACGCTCTCGGTTTTCCGGTGAAGCGGGTTATCGTGTTTCGTGACCATTCCGCGATTCCGGCCGCGGACTTTGCGGTGGCAGGTGATCCTGCTCGTCAGCGGGTTGCTCCTGCTGCTCACCACCACCGCGATCGTCACCACCGCGGCTCGCGTCCACGTGACCGACGTCGGTTCGCGGGTGCGGGACACGCTGCGCCCGGCGCAGGCCGCGGTCGCCGCGCTCGGCCGGGGTTACGTGGACATGGAAACGGGCGAACTCGGTTTTCTGCTGACCCGTGATCCGCAATTCCTGCAGCCCTACGAAACGGGGAGCGCGGCGGTCACCGCGGCGGAGGACAGCATCGCCCGGTTGATGGCGGACGACGCGGAAACGATGGACCTCCTTTCCGCGGTGAGCGCGGCCGGGATCGCCTGGCGGACCCAGGCCGCCGAGCCGGCGATCGCGCGGGTCCGCGCGAACGGCACCGTCGCGGACAACCAGCAGGGCAGGGCGTTGTTCGACACCTTGCGCGCCCGGCTGACCGCGCTGGGCGACCACGTCGACCAGCTCATCGCGGCCAGGCTGGCGTCGTCGCGCCGGGCGAACGCCACCGCGAACGTGACCACCGGGGTGTGCGTGGGTCTCGCGCTGGTGCTGGGCCTGGCGAGCGTGCTCATCCTGCGCCGCTCGCTCGTCACGCCGCTGAACCGGCTGGTCGCGCAGGTGCGCGAGGTGTCCGCGGGCGACCTGCACCGCGAGGTCGAGGCGGCCGGGCCGGAGGAGGTGACCAGGCTCGGCGAAGCGGTCGAGGCGATGCGGGTGCGGATCCTGTCGGAGGCCGACCAGGTGGCGGCTGCCTCCAACCGGATCGCCCGGCTGGAGGAGACCGACCGGATCGCCCGCACGCTCGGCGACACGGCGATCCGCCGGCTCTACGGCATCACGCTGGACCTGCAGTCCGCGGCCGCCCGGTTCCCCCGGTCCGGCCCGGTGATGGCGACCGCGATCAGCGGCATCGACCGCACGATCTCGGCGTTGCGGAGCTCCGTCTACGGCACGGCGACGCGCACCCAGCCTCCGCTGCACACCCAGGTCAGCGAGGTGGTCGGGGAGCTGGAGAGCACCCACGGGCACGCGCCGGGGCTGCTGCTCACCGGCGACCTCGACGCCGAGCCACCCGCGGAGGTCGCCGCCGAGGTCACCCAGGTGCTGCGCGACTTCCTCCGCGCCACCGCGGTGCCGGAGGGCGGCGCGGAGGAGGTCGAGCTGGCCCTGTCCGGCGAGGAGATCCGGCTGCGCGTGGCCTGCGCGGTGCCGGACGAGCGGGTGGCCGGCGTGGAGCGGGCACTGGCGGAGGCGTCCGCGGACGCGGTGGTGCGCCGCGAGCCGGGCCGCGTCACGGTCGAGTGGCGGCGTCCGTTGTGACTACCGGGTAGGCCGGTTCGCTCATCTCCGCCAGCGCGGTCTCGCGGCCCTCCGGCGTGAGGTGGTCGATGTAGAGGCGGCCGTTGAGGTGGTCGGTCTCGTGCTGGAAGCAGCGGGCGAGCAGGTCGCGGCCCGGCACGGCGATGGGGTTGCCCCCGAGGTCGAAGCCGCGGACGGTGACCTGGGCGGGGCGTTCGACGACGGCCCTGGCGCCGGGCACGGACAGGCAGCCTTCGGGGTGGGCGCCGGTCTCGTCACCGGCGACCTCGATGACCGGGTTCACCACGTGGCCGGCGTGCCACAGCTCGCCCTCGCTGCGTGCGTAGCTCTCCGGGCAGAGGTAGACGAACACGCGCAGCGGGACGCCGATCTGGTTGGCCGCGAGGCCGACGCCGCTGGCGGTGCGCATGCTGACGAACATGTCGGACACCAGCTGGGCCAGGTCGTCGCCGAACTCGGTGACGTCGGCGCACGGCTGGTGCAGCACGGGGTTGCCGACGACGGTGATGGGCCGGGACTCACCCCGGGCGTAGTGGTGGGCCAGGTCGCCGCCGGTGGTGACGTCGTGGTGGACCTCGATCTCGGACATGGGACGAGTAAATCAACCGGGTGCGGGTATGACCGCGAGTGCCCAGTTCGAGTGCACCAAAAGGCAGGCAGAGATGACGAAGGCTCGCGAAATCATGACGCCGGACCCCGAGTGCGTGCGGACCAGCGACACCGTGCTCGACGCCGCGAAGCGGATGGCGGAGCTCCAGGTGGGGGCGATGCCCATCTGCGGTGAGGACAACCGGCTCAAGGGGATGCTGACCGATCGGGACATCGTGGTGAAGGTGCTGGCGGAGGGCAAGGACCCGCGCGCGGTGAACGCCGGGGAGCTCGCGCAGGGCGAGGCGGTCACGATCGGCGCCGACGACGATGCCAAGGAGATCCTGCGCACGATGGCGCAGCACCAGGTCCGGCGGCTCCCCGTGATCGACGGCCACGACCTGGTGGGGATCGTCGCGCAGGCGGACGTGGCGCGATCGCTGGACGAGCCCGAAATCGGCGATTTGCTGCAGGCACTGTCGGCCGATTGATGGCGGTGGGTTCATCCTCGCCCGGAGGGGCGTCAACGCTTGGTCGTTGAGCGCCCGCTCCGGGCTTTGCGCTGTGTCGTGGAGATCCGCTCGCGGGTTTGCGCCTCGTTGCGGCCCGCTCGTTGGCCGTGCCCTGCGTCGTAGAGGCCGCTCGCAGGTTTCCGCTCCTCGTTGCGACCCGCTCGCTGGCCGTGCGCTGCGTCGTAGAAGCCCCATCGAGGTGTCCGCCTCCACATAGCGACCCGCCCGCGACCGTGCGCCGCCTCGTAAAAGCCGCGCGCACGTCTCCGCCCCACACAGCGACCCGCCCGCGACCGTGCGCCACCCCGTAAAAGCCCCGCGCACGTCTCCGCCCCCACAAAGCGACCCGCCCGCGATCGTGCGCCGCCTCGTAAAAGCCCCGCGCAGGTGTCCACCCCCACATCGCGACCCGTCCGCCACCGTGCGCCGCCTCGTAAAGCCCCACGCACGCTTACGCCTCTACAAAGCGACCCGCCCGCGACCGTGCGCTGCCTCGTAAAAGCCGCGCGCACGCTTACGCCCCCACAAAGCGCCCGCCCGCCACCACGCGCCACCCCGCAAAAGCCGCGCGCACGTCTCCGCCCCACACAGCGATCCGCCCGCCACCGCTCTCCTCGTAAAGGCCCCACGCAGGTGTCCGCTCCTCATTGCGGCCCGCTCCGGTGTCTCGCTGTCCGGGGCTCCAGCCGATCTACCCCGCGCGTCTGTCCCCTGTTGCTCCAGTCAGGTGATCCAACCAATTCGACCCGATGGGGTGGCGATTTTCCGCCCAGCACCGGTTTTTGTCGGTCCCCGTCCTTAACGTGGCTGCCATGAACCCGACAACCCACCCTGGTCCCAAATGGACGGTCCGCATCCGCACCGCGCTGGTGGGTGCGGTGCGCGCCCTGGCCAGGTCAGTCCGCGTCCTCCAGCCGGAACCCGACCTTCAACCCGACCTGGAAATGACCGATCGCGCCGTTCTCGATGTGCCCGCGTATTTCGGTCACCTCGAACCAGTCCAACCCCCGCAACGTCTGCGCCGCACGCTCGATCCCCCCGCGAATGGCGGCGTCCAGGCTCTCACTGGACGAGCCGACGATCTCAGTGACGCGATAGGTGTGCCCGGCCATCTCAGGCCTCCTTGCCCTAGGCGAATCCCGGCCCCGGCATTGTCACCCGCCACGCCCGCCACCGCATCCCGCTGCCGATCTCGCGCGCCCGTCGCGACAACCCACCCAAGCCCCTGGGCGAACCCCAGCCTCAACATCGCCACCGCCACATCCCCCGCACGACTCCGCGCACCCACACACGACCTATGCGCCTTCCCCACGGCCAACCATCAACGCGCACCCACCCCACTCCCCTCCTGCCCGCTCTCCGCCCGGCCCACGAGTGGCCACCTCAAGATCCGCGCGTCGGGGACCGGCGCCGGTCCCAGGGGCGCATGCCAGGATCGGGGGCATGACACCAGAGGAGCTGTTGACCACCACCCGCAGCGTGCGCAAGCGGCTGGACCTGTCACGTCCCGTCCCGCGCGAGCTCATCGAGCGCGCGATCACCCTCGCGCTGCAGGCGCCCACCGGGTCGAACCGGCAGGACTGGCACTGGGTCGTGGTCACCGACGCCGACAAGCGCGCCAAGCTGGCCGAGCTGTACGCGAAGTCCTACAAGGCCTACCGCGACCTCGGCCCGGCGCCGGAGGAGCGCTACCCCGGCGACACGGACCGCGCCGCCACCCAGCACCGGGTGATGAACAGCGCCGACTACCTGGCCGAGCACATGGCCGAGGTGCCGGTGCTGCTCGTCCCGGCGATCCACGTCCCGGGCGGCAAGCTGCCCGAGGGCAACCAGGCCGGGTTGTGGGGCTCGATCCTGCCCGCGGTGTGGAGCTACATGCTCGCCGCGCGCACCCTCGGGCTCGGCACCGCCTGGACGTCGCTGCACCTGGTCTACGAGAAGGAGGCTGCTGAACTGCTGGGCATCCCGGACCACGTCCGGCAGGCTGCGCTGATCCCGACGGCGTTCTACACCGGCGAGACGTTCAAGCCGGCGAAGCGCCAGCCGCTGTCCGAGGTCCTGCACTACGACCAGTGGTGACCCGGTGCCCACGAAAAGCGCGGCGTTCCTGCTGTACCGCCTGACCGGCGGCGGTGGCGTCGAGGTGCTCATCGCGCACATGGGCGGGCCGTTCTGGGCGCGCAAGAACGAACGAGCCTGGTCCATCCCGAAGGGCGAGTACACCGACGAGGACCCGCTGCCCGCCGCACGGCGCGAGTTCGCCGAGGAGGTCGGCGAGCCCGTGCTCACCGGCGAGATCCTGGAGCTGGGCGAGTTCCGCCAGCCGAGCGGCAAGGTCATCACGACGTTCGCCGCGGAGGGCGACTTCGACCCGGCCGGCTTCGCCAGCAACACGTTCGAGATGGAGTGGCCGAAGGGCTCCGGCCGCGTGCAGGAGTTCCCGGAGGTCGACCGCATCGAGTGGGCCAGGCCCGAGCGCGCCGCGGAACTGCTCGTCAAGGGCCAGGTGCCGATCATCACCCGCCTGCGGGAAACGCTGGTGGCGCAAGGAGTCCTGCGCGCCTGACCCCAGTGACCCAGCACGGTTCCGCCCGGACACCTCACCTCCGGGCGGAACCACCGAGCAGGCCGGCTTGCCCCGACCGGCCGGCTTGCCCCGGCAGGCCGGCTAGCCCGGGCACATCGGCTAGCCCCGGCAGGCTGGCTAGCCCCGGCACACTGGCTTGCCCCGGCAGGCTGGCTTGCGGGGGCAGGCCAGCTTGCCCGGGGCAAGCCGCCGCGCCGGTGACGCGAAGATCTGCCACGCTACGCCCCGGGCCAAGCGGATCCACCGGACGTGCCACCCCGGCCCAAGCGGTTCTACCGGACGTGCCGCCCCCGGCCAAGCGGACCCACCGGACGCGCCACCCCCGGCCAAGCGGGCCCACCGGACGTGCCGCCCCCGGCCAAGCAGATCCACCGGACGTGCCACCCCCGGCCAAAGCGGATGCTGCCGCGGCACGGCGCGGAACCTGCCGCGGCAGGCGGAACCTTCACCGAGAGCGCGCACGCCGATCAGCCTCGCGCAGCGAGGCCCATCGAACCCACCCTTGAAGAAGCAGCCCCAGAACCAGTCGTCAGGCCAGCGACACCAGCCGACGGGCCAGACCACCAGCCGACAGGCCAGCACCACCAGCCGACGGGCCAGACCACCTGCCCTCAGGCAACCACCGGCCGTCAGGCGAGCGACACCGCGACCTGCTCCAGCTTGTCCAGCGACTCCTGCATGCCGCCCTCCATGCCGGACTCCAGGTGCCCGTCGCGGGTTTCCTTGTTCGGGTACTCGGCCAGCACGGTCAGCGTGGTGCGTCCCTCGTGCTCGGTCAGCGTCAGCGTGTTCAGCGACTCCGCGCCGGGCATGCCTTCGAACACCTCGGTCGACACGATCCGCTCGTGCGGCACGATTTCCCGGTACTCGCCGTGGAAGGCGACCTCGAAACCGCCGTTGGCGATCATCACGTTGCGCCATCTCCCGCCGACCCGCAGGTCGACCTCGACGGACGTGACCTCGCCACGCTCGCCCGCCCACCAGCGCTTCACCAGCTCCGGCGTGGTCCACGCCTGCCACACCAGCCGCGCCGGCGCGTTGAACTCACGCACGATCTGGATCTGGTTGTCCGCCGGGAGCGTCACCTTCGCCGTACCGCTGGTCGTCATCGTGCTCATCTCCGTCCTCCAGTTCCCTGAGTTCTTCCAACACCGCGTCCAAGCGGTCGAATCGCTCGTCCCACAACCGCTGGTAACCACTGACCCACTCGTGGATGTCCTTCAGCGGGCGGGCGTTGATGCGGTAGACCCGCTGCCGTCCGGAGTCGCGAACCTCCACCAGACCCACCTCCCGCAGGACCCGCAGGTGCTTGGACACCAGCGGCTGGGCGAGCCCGAGCACCGACACCAGCTCGTTCACCGGCTTCTCCCCGCCGGCCAGCAGATCGAGGATCTGCCGCCGCCGAGGTTCGGCCACCGCGTTGAACGCGTCCGCCGTAGTCGCTGCCCTTGCCATGCACCAAATATATACCCATATGGGAATGCGTCAAGGGATCCAGGCAACTGCATCGATTTCGACCAGGTAGCGGGGGTCGAACAGGGTCTGGACGCCGACGAGGGTGCTCGCCGAACGCGTGGTCACCCCGGCACGCATCGGCGCGAGGATCGCCTCCGCCAGCTCCGGGCGATATCCGGCGACGTAGATCGTGTGCTTGACCAGGTGCTCACGACTCGTGCCGGCCGCGGCGAGCGCGATGTCGATGTTGCGCACGATCTGCTCCGCCTGCGCGCCGTGGTCACCCTCGCCGACGAGTTCACCCTCCGCGTTCCACGCGACCTGCCCGGACAGGAACACCAGCCGCGACGCGGGCACGGCGACGGACAGGCTGAACATCTCGGGCAGCGCGAAGAGCCCGGCCGGGTTGGCGTACTGCGGCATCTCATCCTTGGTCATCGACCCAGCCTAGGCTAGGTTTGGTCAGTGACCAAGAACATCGTCATTGCCGGAGCAGGCCCGACCGGGCTGTGGCTGGCCGCGGAACTCCGCCTCGCCGGCGCCGAAGTGACCGTCCTCGAACAGCGCACCGAACGGGACCCGCACTCGAAGGCCCTCACCATCCACCCGCGCACCATCGAGGTGCTCGCCTCACGCGGCGTCGAGCAGCCCTTCCTGGCCGAAGGAATCCCCATCCCGCAGGGGCACTTCGCCGTGCTCGACGACCGCCTGGACTTCGCCCTGCTCGACACCGATTTCCCGATCACCCTGGCGCTCCTGCAGGCGCGCACCGAGGAACTGCTGGAAGACCACGCACGCGACAGGGGCGCGGACATCCGGCGCGGCCACCGCGTCACCGGCCTCACCGAACACCCCGGCGAAGTGCGCGTGACAGTCGACGGCCCAGATGGCGGATACACGATCGCCGCCGCGTACGTCGTGGGCTGCGACGGCACCCGCAGCACCGTCCGCGCCGCCGCCGGGATCGACTTCCCCGGCACGTCGGCGTCCGTGTACGGCTGGCTCGGGGACGTCGTGCTGACCGACCCGCCGTCCGCGGGCTCCTACAGCCGCGCGACCGCGGACGGGCTCCTCCTGGCCGTCCCGCTGCCCGGCGGCCTGCACCGGCTGGTCGGCCACAGCCCCGACGACATCCGCGCCGACCGGCCCGGCGAACTCACCCTCGACGAGCTGCGCGCCAAGGTCACCGCCATCGCCGGCCGCGACTTCGGCATGCACTCCCCCGCGTGGCTGTCCCGGTTCTCCAACGCCAGCCGCCAGGCCACCCGCTACCGCCGGGGACGCGTCCTGCTCGCCGGCGACGCCGCCCACATGCACATGCCGGCCGGTGGCGTCGGGCTCAACGTCGGCCTGCAGGATGCGATGAACCTCGGCTGGAAGCTGGGCGCGGTCGTGCGCGGCGAAGCGCCCGACGACCTGCTCGACACCTACCACGACGAACGCCACCCGGTCGGCGCCGAACTCCTGGAGCACACCCAGGCGCAGACCGCGCTGATGACCGCGTTCTCCCCGGACGGCCGCCGTCTGCGGTCGCTGCTCAGCACCCTCATCGCCGAACAGCCCGCGTTCGCCAAGGCCCTCGCCGAGCGGCTGTCCGGTTTGTCCGTCCGCTACCCCGGCGCGCACCCGCTCACCGGCACCCGTGCGCCGAACCTGAAGTTCGGTGACACCACGCTCTTCCGGCTCCTGCACGCGGGACGCCCGGTGCTGCTGGACTTCCGCGAGGAGCCCGGCCCCGCTGCCCCCGGCGCGATCGTCCACCACGGACGCCCGCTGGACGACCGGCCGGACTGGGCCGCGCTCGACACCGCCCTCATCCGCCCCGACGGCCACGTCGCGGAGGTGACCCCCAGCGGCGAGCCTGACCAGCACCGCTGACGGCCACCTGGCTAGCATCGCCCGGTGATCACCCGGAACGGCGACAGCCGGCGCGACGAGATCGTCCGGGCCGCGCTCGACCTGCTGGACGAAGAGGGCCTGGAGGCCGTCAGCCTGCGCGCCGTCGCGCGGCGGCTCGGTGTCCGGCTCAACACCGTCTCCTGGCACGTCAAGACCAAGGCGCGGCTGCGTGAGCTGATGGCCGAGGCGATCTTCGCCGGCATCTCCTTCGACGGGCTCCCGGACGACTGGCGGGACCGCACCGCCGAGCTGGCCCGCCGCTTCCGCCGCGCGCTGCTGGCCCACCGGGACGGCGCGTTCGTCGTGGCCGGGACGTTCGTCGCCGAGCCGGCCACCCTGCGCGCCGCGGAAGCGCTGGTCGCGGCCCTGCTCGACGGCGGCCTCGAACCCCGCGACGCGGGCTGGACCTGCTGGACGATCCTCTACTTCACGCTCGGCCTCACACAGGAGGAGCAGGGCGCGGCGGGCGCGGTGGCAGGCCTGCTGGAATCCGCGGTCACCCCGGACAGCCACCCCGCGCTGGCTCGCGTCCTGCCGCACCTCGTGGACAACGAGTTCACCCGCCGCTTCGAGTTCGGGCTCGACCGCATCCTGGACACGGCCGCACGTGGCTAGCCTGAACCCATGACGCCAGGCGAACTCAAACGACTGTGCCTGTCGCTGCCGGGGGCCCGCGAGGAGTTCCCGTTCGGCGAGGCCAACAGCGTGTTCAAGGTCGCGGGCAAGATGTTCGCCCTCAGCCCGCTCGAGTCGAAGCCGCTGCGGGTCAGCCTCAAGTGCGATCCGGACCTCGCGGTGCAGCTGCGCCGCGACCACCCGGAGATCACCGCCGGGTACCACCTGAACAAGCGGCACTGGAACACCGTCGTGCTGGACGGCGGCGTCCCCGAGGACCTGGTTCGGGAGATGGTCGAGGACTCCTACGACCTGGTCGTCTCCGGGCTGCCGCGCCGGGAGCAGGAGAAGCTGCGGTGGGTCGCGCTCAGCCAGGAGAAGACGCCCCGCGGATCCGGCAAGCCGGCCCGGTGACCGTCGAACTGACCCTGCTGCCGCGGGTGACCTGCCGCGGCCGGGAGATCACCGCGCCCCGGCTGCGGGACCTCCTCGCGCTGCTCGCCGCCGACCTCACCACCGGCTGCGGCACGGGCCGGCTCGTGGACGGGCTGTGGCCGGACGAGCAGCCGGAGAACCCGGTGAAGGCGCTGCAGATCCTGGTTTCGCGCGCCCGCTCGCAGCTCGGCCCCGACCTCATCGCCAGCACGCCGACCGGGTACCGCCTCACGCTCGAACCCGCTCAGGTCGACGCCGCCGCGCTGCTCCAGCACGCGTCCGCGGCCCGCGCGGACGATCCCGCGACCGCGCTCGCCGAGGCCGACGCCGGGCTCGCGCTCTGGGATGGCACCGCCGACGACGCGCTGGACCCGCTGTCCACCTTGCGCCGCGAACGCCTCTCCGCCCACCGCTTCCTCGTGCGCGCTCGCGGGCTGGCGCTGTCCCGGCTCGGCCGCCATGCAAAGGCGGTCGAACCGCTCACCGCCGCGGCGGCGGACCGGCCGCGTGACGAGGAAGTCCTGCTGGAGCTGCTGCGCTCGGAGTCCGCGACCGCCGGGCCGTCCGCGGCGCTGGCCCGGTTCGAGTCCTACCGCCGCGAGCTGCGGGACCAGCTCGGCACCGATCCCGGCCCGGAACTCCAGGCGTGGCAACGGGAAACGCTCGCCGGGGAGCGGCCTGCGGTCCGCCACGGCATCCCGCACGAGCCCAACCCGCTGCTGGGCCGCGCGGACGACATCGCGGCGGTCACGCAGCTGCTGCGCCGGTCCCGGGTCACCTCGATCGTCGGTCCCGGCGGGCTGGGCAAGACCCGCCTCGCGCATTCGATCGGCCGGGACGCCGAACAGCCGCTGGTCCACTTCGTCGGGCTGGCCGGTGTCCGCGCCGACGCGGACGTGGCCGGGCACGTCGCGACCGCGCTCGCCGTCGGCGAGGCGCGCCGCACCCCGAGTCCGCCGCCGCCCGACGACCTGACCGGCATCGCCGAAGTCCTCGGCGCCGCACCGGCGCTGCTGGTGCTGGACAACTGCGAGCACGTCCTCGACGGGGTCGCGGAGCTGGTCCGGGCCCTGGTGTCGATGACGCGGGACCTGCGTGTGCTCGTCACCAGCCGCGCGCCGCTCGGCCTGTCGTCGGAGTCGGTGTACCCGCTGCCGGAACTGGACCTCGACACGACGATCGAGCTGTTCGTCCAGCGCGCACGGGCCGCGCGGCCGGACGTCGACCTGCCCGCGGACACCGTGGCCGCGCTGTGCCGCCACCTCGACGGGCTGCCGCTGGCGGTGGAACTCGCGGCGGCGCGGGTGCGCGTGCTGTCGGTCGCGGAGATCGCGCGGCGCCTCACCGACCGGTTCGCGCTGCTGCGCGGCGGCCCGCGCGACGCGCCCCAGCGGCACCGGACGCTGCAGGCCGTCGTGGACTGGAGTTGGAACCTCCTCGACGAGCACGCGCAGGCGGCGATGCAGGCGTTGTCGGTGTTCCCCGGCGGGTTCACCGAGGACGCCGCGCGCCACCTGCTCGGCAGCCGCGACACGCTCGACGTGCTGGAGGAGCTGTCCGGTCAGTCCCTGCTGAAGGTCGTCGACACTCCCGTCGGCGCGAGGTTCCGGATGCTGGAGACGGTGCGCGAGTTCAGCGCCGCCCGCCTCGACGAAGCCGGCGGAACCGCGCGCGCCACCGAGGATTTCCTGGCGTGGGCACAGGATTTCGGCCTGGCCCACCACGAACCGGTGTTCGGTCCCGACCCGTACACGGCGAGCGAGCGGATCCGCGTCGAGCAGGACAACCTCCTGACGGCGATGCGGCTGGGCATCGAGCGGGCGGACGGCGCGACCGTCGCGGCCACGGCGGCGGCGCTGGGCGCGCTGTGGACGGCCGACTCCAACTACTCGCGCATGGCCGCGCTCACCACGGACGTCCCGGCGGTGCTCGCGCACTTCCACCCGAAACCGGAGTTCGTCGAGGTGACCCGCACGGCCGCGACCATGTGCGCCACCACGACCTTCATGCTCCAGGGTCCGCGCGCGGTGCGGTCGCTGGTCGTCCTGCGGCGGCTGCCCGAAGCGCCGCCGACGACGCTGGTCCGGGCGCTGTCCACCGTCCTGTCCACGCTCCCCAAGATCGATCCCCGCGAACTCGGCGCCCTGGGCGACAGCGATCAGCCGCTGCTCGCGTTCGTCGCGCACGCCGTGCACAGCTACTGGTGGGAGACCGCGGGCGACGGCGAGCAGGCACTCGCCTCGGCGGTGCGGTTGCTGGACGCGGCGGGCGATTCCGGTCTGCCGTGGGTCCGGTTGATGGCCCGCGCCCGGCTCGGCGAGCTGTACCTGCAGCGCGGCGAACCGGACGAAGCCGCCCGGCACCTGCTGGTCGCGATGCGGGTGCTGGCTGAGCTCGCGCCGTGGCCCGACACGATCGGCATCCGGTGGGGGCTCATGCTCGCCGCCCTGCAGAGCGGCGCGGTCGACGAGGCCGAACGCTGGCTGGCGAAGACGAGCCCGGGCGGCGGCGAGGACCGGTTCGACGTCATCACGTTCGACCTGGGGGTGCGCGCCGAGATCGCCTTGGCGCGCAACGAAATCGACCAGGGGCTCGCGCTGTGGCGGCAGGCGGTGGCCCGTCAGCGGGACAGTGGCGTGCTCCCCCTGCCGGAGGCGCCCGGTCTGGACGCGTGGTCGCTGGAGCTGCTCTGCGTCACCGTGATCGCGCACGCGCAGCACGGCAGGCTCGGACTGGTCGCCGACCTGGTCGCCGAGCTCCCTCCGCTGGCGCCGCCGTTGTTCAGCGAGAGTGCGGCGAAGGTGCCCGCCTACCTGATCGGGATGCCGGTGCGCGGCACCGTCCTGCTCGCGCTCGGGGTGCTCGCACTCGACCGCGGGGACCGCACCGGGGTGCGGCTGGTGGCGCTGGCCGAGCGGCTCGGGTTCCTGCGCAACTTCCAGCCCACGATGACACCGGCCGGGTTCCGGGCCGCCGCCGAGAAAGCCGACGGGCCGGCGTACGCCGACGCGGTGTCGGAGTACGCCGGCCTCGGGCCGGACGAGCTGCGCCTGGCGGCGCTGGACCTGCTCAGCGGGTCGGTTCCCGGTTGAACAGGCGCTTGGACCAGAAGTAGCCGAGGACGGTGATCCCCGCGCCCCAGCCGATGGCGCCCCAGCCGTACCAGCCGATCGGCGTGCCGGCGAGCAGGCCGCGCAGGGTTTCGATGACGGCGGTGAACGGCTGGTACTCGGCGAACCAGCGGATGCCGGCGGGCATCGAGTCCAGCGGCACGAACGCGCTGGACAGGAACGGCAGCAGGAAGGTCATCGGCAGCACCACGTTGCTGGCGCCCTCCGGGGTCTTGGAGACCTGGCCGAGCGCGGCGGAGAACCAGCTCAGTCCGAGCGTGAGCAGCAGCAGGACGGCGGCCGCGAGCAGCCAGTCGCCGAAGCCGGCCGAGGTGCGGAACCCCATCGCGACGGCCACCGCGAGGACGATCACGAGGTTCACCACGGTCTGGATGACGTTGCCGATGACGTGTCCGGTGAGGACGGACGCGCGGGCGATCGCCATGGTGCGGAACCGGGCGACGATGCCTTCGGTCAGGTCGGTGCAGATCGCGACGGCGACCGGCATCGAGGCCGAGCCGATGGTGAGCAGCAGGATGCCGGGCACGAGGTAGCCGAGGTAGTCGCCGCCGGCCGGCGCGCCCGCGATGCCGTTGCCGATCGCGCCGCCGAAGACGTAGTTGAACAGCAGCAGCATCATGATCGGGACGGCGACGACGCTCGCGGTCATGGACGGGTAGCGCATCGCGTGGCGCAGGTTGCGCCGCAGCATGGTGGCGGAGTCGGTGAACATCAGCGGGAGACCTTCTCTTCGGTGGGGTGTCCGGTCAGGGCGAAGAAGACGTCGTCGAGGTCGGGGGTGTGCACCGACAGGCCCTCGGGCTCGATGCCGGCGTGGTCCATGCGGTCGAGCAGCGCGCGCAGCGAGCGGACGCCGCCGTCGCTGGGGATCTGCAGGGTCCGGGCCTCGTCGTCGCGGGTGACCTCGCCGAACGTGCGGGCGGCCAGGTCGAGTGCGCGGTCGTCGGCGAAGCGGAGCTCGACGTGCCCGCCGGGGATGCGGCGCTTGAGCTCGGCCGGGCTGCCCTCGGCGACGAACACCCCGTGGTCGAGCACGGCGATGCGGTCGGCCAGCTCGTCGGCCTCCTCCAGGTACTGGGTGGTGAGGAAGACGGTGACGCCGCGGGCGACGAGGTCGCGGATGATCTCCCACATGGTGTGGCGGCTGCGCGGGTCGAGGCCGGTGGTCGGCTCGTCGAGGAAGATGATGCGCGGCTCGCCGACCAGGCTCATCGCGAGGTCAAGGCGGCGCCGCATGCCGCCCGAGTAGACCGCGGCGAGCTTCTTGCGCGCCTCGACCAGGTCAAAGCGTTCGAGCAGCTCGGCCGCCCTGCGGCGGCCCTCGGCCTTGGGCAGGTGGTGCAGGTCCGCCATCAGCCAGAGGTTCTCCTCGGCGGTCAGCTTGTTGTCGACGGCGGAGAACTGGCCGGTGACGCCGATGGCGGCGCGAACGCGGTCGGCCTCCGCGGCGACGTCGTGCCCGGCGATGCGGGCGCTGCCGGAGTCGGCCCGCAGGTAGGTCGACAGGATCTGGACCATGGTCGTCTTGCCCGCGCCGTTGGGCCCGAGCAGGGCGAAGATCGAGCCGGCCGGGATGCGCAGATCGATCCCGCCGAGCACGACCTTGTCCCCGAACGCCTTGCGCAGCCCGGCGACCTCGATGGCCGGGGTGGTCGTGGTGGTGGTCAAAGCCCCCTCCTCCGTGTGCTGTTCCGTTGCTGGTGACGAGCTTCGGAGGAGGCGGCTTCAGGAGGGCTTCAGGCCGGTTTCAGGGGTGGCGGGGCGGGGTTTCAGGGGCCTTCGCCGGGACGGCGGTGGCTCAGCCAGCGCTCGCCGAGCGAGTCCCAGATCCCCTGGTACTCGCCGAACATGCGGCGGATCACCTCGCGGTCCACCTGCTCGGGCGGGGTCTCGGCCAGGTAGTAGGTGAGGTCGTCGCGCAGCCGGTAGAAGCGGTACTGCGTCTCCTCCATGAGAACCCAGAGCGAGCGCCAAGCGAAGAACGGTTCGAGGGTGTTGACCACGGTCACCAGCGCGACGAGCGCGAAGCCGAGGCCGGCCCAGAAGTCCAGGTCCTGCAGGCCGAGGATGATCGTGGACGCGCCGGACAAGACGAGCGTCGCGACCCGGACGAGCGCGGACCGGCGGCGGAAGCGGTTCTTGCGGACCCGCGCGTAGCGGTTGCCGGTCTCGATGCGGGACAGCAGGTCCTGTGCCAGCTCGGCCGGGCTCAGCCCGGGCCGCGGCACCGCCGACTGGATGGGTTCCTCCATCGCGGCAGCTTAGGCGACCGTGATCATCGGGAAGAAGCCTGCGAAGACGCGCCCGGTCTACCGGCTGCGCCACCAGGACACGAGCCGCTCGGCGATGGCGTCCACGTCGGCGCTCAGTCCGAAGTGGTCGGACATCTCGTGGCGCAGGTACTCCCGGATCCCGTCCACGCCGGCGCCCGCGCGCAGCCGGGAGAGCAACGGCCAGACCAGGCAGTCGTACTCGTCGTCAACGGAATCCGCCACACCGATCGGATCCCACTCGTTGAGCAGGAGGCGGATCGGTTCGACGGGAAGCACGGGACCAGTATGGAGGCATGCGGCACACCCGATGCGCGGCGGTCGACGTGCACTACCCGGACGCGGGCGGCGCCAACGCGGCGTTGGTGCTCGCCGCCGGGCCCGCCTTCGCCGAGATCACCGGGGAGCACGTGGCGCGGCTGGACGAGGTCGAGCCGTACCGGCCGGGCGCCTTCTACCTGCGGGAGCTGCCGGCGATGCGCGCGGTGCTGCGCCGCGCGGGGCCGGTGGACCTGCTCGTCGTCGACGGGTACGTGCACCTCGACCCGGACGGCCGCCCCGGGCTCGGCGCCCACGCGCACGAGGAGTTCGGCGTCCCGGTGATCGGGGTCGCCAAGACGGCCTTCCGCACCGCCACGCACGCCATTCCGGTGCTGCGCGGCAAGGCGGTCCGGCCCCTTCACGTCACCGCGATCGGCCTCGCGCCGGACGAGGCCGCGCGGATCGTCCGGACGATGGCCGGTCCGCACCGCCTGCCGGACGCGCTGCGCCGCGTCGACCGGCTGTCACGCGAGTAGGGGCCCGTCCCCCCGAGGACGGGCCCCACCACCCCCGCGATCAGACCCGGGCGAGTTCCGGTTCCGGCGCCCGCCGCAGGCGCACCACGCCGGACAGCGCGATCAGCAGTCCGAGCGCCGCGATGCCGGTGATGACCGCCAGCGCCGGGGTCAGGCCGGTCAGCAGGTCGCCCTCACCGCTGCCCGTCAGCACCGCCGTCACGATCGCCAGGCCGATCGCGCCGCCGACCTGCAGCGACGTGTTCAGCAGGCCACCGGCGAGTCCCTGCTCGTTGTCGCTGATGCCGGTCGTCGCCTGGATGTTCAGGGACGAGAAGGCCAGGGTGAAGCCGATGCCGAGCAGGATCATGCTCGGCAGCACCGAACCGGCGTACCCCGAGTGCTCGTCGACGCGCAGGAACAGCACGTACGCGAGCACGTGCGCCAGCACGCCACCGAGGATCGTGCGCGACGTGCCGACCCGGTCGATCAGCGGCTCGATCCGCGGCGAACCGAACGCGACGATCAGCGCGGCAGGCAGGAACCCGAGCGCGGTCTCCAGCGCCGACCACCCCAGCACGTCCTGCAGGTACAGCATCACCACGAACTGGAACCCGATGTAGGCCCCGAAGAACAGCGCCGCCCCCAGGTTCGCCCGCGCCAGCGGCCCGGAGCGCAGGATGCCCAGCCGCAGCAACGGGTGGCTGCTGCGCTTTTCGATCAGCACGAACGCGGTCAGCAGCGCCGCCGCGACGACGAAGGTGATCAACGTCTGCGGCGAGGCCCACCCGGCCTCCGGCGCCTCGACGACACCGAACACCAGCAGCAGCGACCCGGCGGCACCGGTGATCGCGCCGGGCAGGTCGTAGCCGCCCGCCGAGTGGTCCCGCTCGTAGGCCGGGACGACCTTGATCGCCGACACCAGCGCGATCAACGCGATCGGCACCGGCAGCAGGAACGTCCACCGCCAGCCGACCTCGGTCAGCAGCCCGGAGAACACCAGGCCCGCCGAATACCCGCTGGCGCCGAACACGGCGAAGATGCTGATCGCGCGGTTGCGGGCCGGGCCCTCCTGGAACGTCGTGGTGATGATCGACAGCGCGGCCGGCGCGGTGAAGGCCGCCGCCAGGCCCTTGATGAAGCGGCTCGCGATGAGCAGCGCGCCGTTGTCGACGAGACCGCCGAGCAGCGACGCGACCGCGAACACGGCCACCGCGACGAGGAACACCCGCCGCCGCCCGAGCAGGTCCGCCGTGCGGCCGCCGAGCAGGAGCAGTCCGCCGTAACCGAGCACGTACCCGCTCACGACCCACTGCAGCGCGCTGGTGGACAGGCCGAGATCAGCCTGGATGGACGGCAGCGCGACGCCGACCATCGAGACGTCGAGGGCGTCCAGGCCCACGACCGTTGACACGGTGAGCAGCACGGCCCACAGCCGTGCGTCCCACCGCGTCGATGTGGTGGACAGGTGCGCAGGAGAAGTCATGGCAGCCAGATTACATGCGCGCGCATCTAATGCAAGGGGATTTAATGTCTTTGCATCAAATTCCCGTGCATGCTAAGGTGTCGCCATGGGTGATGTCGCCGAAGGCCGGCTGGTGCAGCAGTGGCACGAGCTGCTGGCCCTGCACGCGACCGTCTTCGGCGAGCTGGAATGCCGCCTGCAGGACGCGCACGGCATCGGGGTCAGTGAGTTCGAGGCCCTCGAACGGCTCGCGACCTGCGACTTCAAGTGCCGCTCCGCCGACCTCCTGGAGGCGGTGCACCTGAGCCAGAGCGCCACCTCGCGCCTGGTCGCCCGCCTGGAGAAGGAGGGCCTGGTCGAGCGCGCGATGTGCGAGCAGGACCGGCGCGGCATCTTCGTCTCGCTCACCGACGCCGGGCGGCGCCGCTACGAGGAGGCGAAGCCGACCCACCGCGCGGTGCTGCGCGCCACGCTCGGCGAGGCGCATCTGACGAAGGCCGGTTGACCCGCCGCTCCACGGGGTAGCTCACCGCCATCGCGCAGACGCCGACGGTGGGAGTGCAACCGTGAGCGAGCACAACAGGGAAAGCGTTGTCAGCAAGGCGAAGGCCGGCCTCGACCGCGCGGACGCGGTACAGCAGCAGCACACCGCGCTCTCCGTGCCGGTCGCCGTGGTGAAGAAGTTCGTCGAGGACCAGTCCACGAACCTGGCTAGCATGATCGCGTTCTGGGCGTTCTTCTCGATCTTCCCGCTGTTCCTCGTCCTGATCACCCTGCTCGGGTTCTTCGTGCCGGACGACCTGAAGGGCGACGTCCTCGGACACGTCGGCTCGATGTTCCCGTTGCTGGACCCCGCCACCATGCAGGGCTTCGGCGGCTCGGTGTGGGCGCTGGTCCTCGGGCTGGTGACCGCGCTGTGGAGCGGGATCGCGGTCGTGCGCGCCACCCAGACCGCGTTCAACTCGGTGTGGGAGCTGCCGTTCCACGCGCGCCCTAGCCTGCCCGAGCAGATCGGCCGCAGCGTGCTCGTGCTGGTGACGATCGGGCTCGGCCTGGTGGTGAGCACGCTCATAAGCGGGTTCGTCTCCAGCGGCACGGACCTGCTGAACCTGGGGTGGCTGGGCCGGATCCTGGGCTACGCCGTCGCGATCGTCCTGGACATCGCATTGTTCGTCGCCGCGTTCCGGATCCTCACCGACCGCGACATCTCCACCCGGGACGTGCTGCCCGGCGCGGTGCTCTCCGGCGTGCTGTTCTGGGTCCTGCAAACGCTTTCGTCGCTGATCATCAGCCGCTACCTGCAGAACGCGCAGAGCACCTACGGCACGTTCGCCACGGTCATCACGCTGCTCTGGTGGTTCTACCTGCAGAGCATCATCACGTTGCTCGGCGCGCAGCTCAACGTCGTGCTCAAGGACCGGCTGCACCCGCGCGCGCTGGTCGGCGCCCCGGAGACGGACGCCGACCACCGCGCTTACGAGTCCTACGCGGAGGAACGCTCCTACCACGAGCAGGAACGGGTGGACACCGAGTTCCCGCCCGAGCAGCGCCGCTGACTACTCGGCGCCGGTGACGAACGCCTCCCGCTCGGCGGCGGGACGTTCGCGCAGGGCGAGGACCGCGGCCAGCGTCACCAGGCAGGCCACCAGCATGTAGCCCGACACCGACAGCGACGTGCCGGTCTCCCCGACGAGCCAGGTCGACACCAGCGGCGCGAACCCGCCGCCGAGGATGGCGCCGAAGGCGTAGGCGAAGGACACCCCGCTGTACCGGATGCCGGCTGGGAACAGCTCGCTGTAAGCCGCTGCCTGCGGGCCGTAGGTCAGGCCGAGCCCGAAGCCCAGCACGATCACCGCGGCCAGCATGAGCGGCACCGAGCGGGTGTCGAACAGCAGGAAGAACGGGAACGTCCAGGCGCCCATCGCCAGCGTGCCGACGAGGTAGGTCTTCCGCCTGCCCCAGCCGTCCGACCAGTGCCCGGCCAGCAGCGTGAACACACCCCACGACACCGCGCCGACCATGCCCACGAACAACATCGTCGTGCTGGACAGCTTGAGCGTGCGGGTGCCGTAGGAGTTGATGAACGCGATCAGGATGTAGCCGACCATGTTGTTGGCGATGAACAGCCCGATCGCGACGACGAGCTCACGCCGGTTGGTGCGCAGCAGCTCGGCCAGCGGCGCCGACCGGCGGGCGCGGCGGGCGCGCAGCTCGCTGAACACCGGGCTCTCCGAGACCCTGGCCCGCACGAAGAAGCCGACCGCGATCAGCACGACGCTGAGCAGGAACGGAATCCGCCAGCCCCAGCGCGCGAACTGGTCGTCGGTGGTCGCGGCGGACACGCTGAAGAACACCAGGTTCGCCAGCAGCAACCCGATCGGCACGCCGATCTGCGGGAACGAGCCGAAGTAGCCGCGGCGGCCGGACGGCGCGTGCTCCACCGACATCAGCGCCGCGCCGCCCCACTCACCGCCCGCGGACAGGCCCTGCAGCAGCCGCAGCACGACGAGCAGCACCGGCGCGGCGACACCGATCGAGTCGTAGCCGGGCAGCAGCCCGACACCGATCGTGGAAATCCCCATCAGCAGCAGGGTCGCGACAAGAACCGCCTTGCGGCCGACCCGGTCACCGAGGTGCCCGGCGACGATCCCGCCGATCGGCCGCGCCACGAAGCTCACCCCGAGCGTCGCGAACGAGGCCAGCAGCGCCGCGGTCCCGTCCAGCGAGGGGAAGAACTGCTTGCCGAACACCAGGCTCGCGGCCGAGGCGTAGATGAAGAAGTCGTACCACTCGATGGTCGTGCCGACGAGGCTCGCGCCGACGACGCGGCGCAGCTGCCGGCCGTCGTGCGCCGAGCTCGTCCGGGCCGAGGCCTCGGGCGTGTGCGTCATGGGCCATCCCTTCCCGCCATTGGAAAGAAGATCAAAGGTTTGATTAGTTCCCTGGCAACCTAGATCCCACAGTGCCGGAAGACCAGTGGCGGGTGCAGACCTTTACCGTCCTGAGACCTTCGACCGCCCGGTCACAGGAAGTCACGCAGCCGCGCGGCGAAAGCGGCCGGGTCGCCGGCGAAGCCGGTGTGGTCGCCGGGGAACCGGACCGGTTCGACGCCCAGCTCCTTCGCCAGCGCCTCCGACGTGCGTTCGCACAGCTGACCGGCGGACTCGGTGCCGATGCCGACCACCACGGGGCGGGTGCGCAGGACGTCGAAGTCCGGGATCCAGCGGGTGGTCGGGCGGTACATGTGCGCGTACTGGAAGTCCGCGTCGGCCCGGTCCCGCGGGCTCGGCTCCTGGGCGAAGAACTGCTGGAAGACCGGCTCCGGGAGGTCGATGCCGGCCATCACCAGGAACTTCCGCATGGCGCCGACCGGGTCGCCGCCGAAGTGGGTCGCGATGACCTCCTCGCCCTGCGCGCGGATCCGCTCGGCGTCCGGGAGCAGGTCGCTCAGCGGCGGTTCGTGCGCGATGACGGTGGTGACCAGGTCCGGGCGCGCCTGGGCGAGAGCGAGGACGCTGACCGCGCCGCCGCTGGAACCCAGCACCACGGCCGGGCCGGCGTCGGCGTGCTCGATGAGCCGGGCGAGGTCGTCGGCGCGCATCTCCGGCGTGGAGTCCTGGTCCGGGTCGTCGACCGGGCTGCGGTTGATGCCGCGCGGGTCGGTGGTGAGGACGGTGTGGTCGGTGGCGAGCAGCTCGGCGAGCGGGGTGAACGACCGCGCGTCCATGGGTGCGCCGACGAGCACGACGAGCGGGCCGTGGCCGCGGATCTCGTGGTAGAGCTCGGCGCCGGGGACGCGGAGTGTGCCGGCGATCTGGGACATCGGATCCTCCTCGGGAAGTGGGTTCACAGGTGTGACCGCCGGTGTGGGGCAGAATCATCGCTCGTGACGGAACTGGCCGTTGACCTGGAGCGGGCGCGCGCCGGGGACGACTCGGCGTTCACGCGGCTGGTCGAGCCGCTGCGGCGGGAGCTGCACGCGCACTGCTACCGGATGCTGGGGTCGGCGCACGACGCCGACGACGCGTTGCAGGAGGCGCTGCTCCGGGCGTGGCGGGGGCTGGCGCGCTTCGAGGGGCGCGCGTCGCTGCGGTCGTGGCTGTACACGGTGGCGACGCGGACCTGCCTGGACGCGGTGGAGCGGCGCGGCAGGCGGGCGTTGCCGATGGACCTCGGACCGTCCAGCGAGCACGTGGTCGCCGGTGACTCGCCGCGGACGGACGTCGAGTGGCTCGGGCCGTACCCGACGGGGCCGGACGCGCGGGCCGAGCAGCGGGAGGCGGTCGAGCTGGCGTTCGTGGCCGCGTTGCAGCACCTGCCGGGGAACCAGCGGGCGGCGCTGGTGTTGTTCGAGGTGCTGGGGTTCTCGGCGGCCGAGATCGCGTCGATGATGGGCACCTCGGCGGCGTCGGTGAACTCGGCGCTGCAACGGGCCCGGCGCGTGGTGCCGACGCGGGAGCCGGTGCCGTCGGACGCGCGGGTGCGGACGCTGGCGTCGGACTACGCCAGCGCCCTGGAGCGGGGCGACGCGGACGCGCTGGTGGCGCTGCTGACCGAGGACGTGACGTGGTCGATGCCGCCGATGCCGCACTGGTACCGCGGGATCGACGCGGCGATGTCCTTCGCTCGCCGGTACCCGCTGGCGTCCTGCGGCTCGTGGCGGCACCGGATCGTTTCGGCCAACGGGTTGCCCGCAGTGGCGTCGTACCTGCGCTCGTCGCCGGGCGGGCCGTTCGAGAGCTGGTCGATCAACGTGCTCCGGCCGCGGGACGGGCGGATCGCGGAGATCACGTCGTTCGTGGCGCGTGAGCACTTCGCGGTGTTCGGGCTGCCGGACGCGCTGGACTGAACGGGCACGGTCCTCTGTGGACCGGTTTACCGTCGGTGACCATGGGTAAACCGATGATCCTCCGGTTGACGAGTCAGCGGAGGAGGTGATGCATCGTGGATGACATGGTGCATCGGCCGGATCGGTTCACCAGCGTCGTGGACGGGCCGTCCGAACTGGCGGCCCTCCGGCGGCGGGTGCGGGTCATGCTCGCGGGCGTCGGCGAGGAACACGTCGTCGACGCGCTGCTGGTGACCGATGAAATCGCCGGCATCGCCTGGCTGTCCACGCGCCAGCCGTTCACGTTGCGGCTGGGCTGGGCGGGCGCGGACACCATCCGCGTCGACGTCACGATCGCCGCCGAGCCACCCGCCCGCGGGGACCTCGGCACGTCGGCGCGGGTCCTCGACGGGATCGCCGCCAGGTGGGGCATGACGCCACGCCGCGGCGAAACGGTGCTGTGGGCGGATGTCCCGGTCGCCGCCCCGGTCACGCCGGACGGTCCGGCGCTGGACGCGGTGCACGTCACGGAACCGGCGTGACGGTGGTCGCCGGTGGTCCGGGAACCGGGCCACCGGCGACGGCGGTTAGAGTGTCCGGGCTGAACTGACCGACGATGGAGGAGATCCGTGCCGCAGGCCTTCGCCACCCGCTGGACGCGCGAGGGCAGCGAAGTCATCGTCACCATCGTCGGCGAGGTCGACCTCACCACGGCGCCCCGCGTGCGCGAAGCCGTGAAGGACGCCCGCGACAGCGCCGGCCCGGTCGCGCTCACCACCGTGATCCTGGACCTGTCCGAGGTCGAGCACCTGGACTCCCTCGGCCTGGCGGTGCTGGTCGAGACCGCCGCCGAGTGCCACTCCGCGGAGCAGGCGCTCGCGCTGGTCTGCCCGACGCCGGTCGTGACGCGGCCGCTGGAGATGACCGGCCTCGACGGAATCCTCACGATCACCGCGTCACTGGACGAGGCCCGCGAGGTGGCGCGGGAGTACCTCTCCGGCAAGTCCTAGGTGTTCTGTCCCGTGAGGTTGGGTATGCGGGTGGCGGGTGGGCCGCCGATGCTGGTGTGGTGTCGGTGATGGTTGTAGTAGTGGAGGAAGCCGGGCAAGGCGGCGCGCCGTGCGGTTTCTGAGTGGTAGGGCTGGGCGTAGGCCCATTCGTCGAGCAGGGTGCGGTTGAACCGCTCGACTTTGCCGTTGGTTTGGGGGCGGTAGGGGCGGGTGCGTTTGTGTTGGATGCCGGCGGCGGTGAGGGTGTTGCGCCAGTTGCGTGAGCGGTAGCAGGAGCCGTTGTCGGTCAGCACTCGCTGCACGGTGATGCCGTGGGAGGCGAAGAACGCCTGGGCCCGGGTCCAGAACGCGACCGCACTGGTCTGGGTCTCGTCGGGCAGGATCTCGGCGTAAGCCAGCCGGGAGTGATCGTCCACGGCGTTGTGCAGGTAGCTGTAGCCGATCTGGGGTTTGCCGTGGGGGTAGCGGGCGGTGGTGGTGGCCTTGCGGTGCTGGTTGCCGGTGGCGCGGTCGCAGATCTTGTGGCCGCCGCCGTCGGGGATGTTGCCCAGCTTCTTGATGTCGACGTGCACCAGCTCACCCGGTGTGGCGCGTTCGTAGCGGCGCACCACCCGCCCGGTGGCCCGGTCCAGGTGCCGCAGACGGGCCAGGCCGTAGCGGGTCAGCACGCGATGCACCGTAGAGGCGGCCAACCCCAGCAGGGCGGCGATGCGGGCCGGCCCCCACCGGCGCGCCACCCGGACCTTGATGATCCGCCGCTCGGTCCGGGTCGGGGTGCGGTGCGGGCTGCGATGCGGACGTGAGGAGCGGTCGACCATGCCGGCCTCACCCTCGTCACGGTAACGGTCGGTCCACCGTTTCGCGGTGGCCACCGACACCTGGAACCGCTCCGCCGCCCGCCGCAGCGGCCACCCCTCCTCCACGACACACCGGGCCAGACGCAGTCTGCCGGTCGGGGTCAACGGCGCGTTACGGTGAGACACGAGGACCTCCTGCGGTGCGGTGCAGATTGTGGTGATCCACACCGAACCCGGAGGTCCTCCCTCATATCAAGATCATCCAACTACGCGTCCCCGCGTTCACAACCTCCCCGAGCAGTACACCTAGGCGCTGGTCGTCGAGCCGGGGCGGACGATCATCAGGACCGTGACTACGGCCCACAGGACGTTGAAGATCCCGGTGTACATCGCCAGCCGCGCCGGGGCGCGTGGCTCCGGTTCCGCCTGCTCCGCGATCCCGTCCAGGATGCCCTGCTGGCGCGGCAGCACCACCAGCACGAGCACGGCCGCCGCGATCGCGGTCAGCACGATGGACACGATCACCCACGCGTCGCCCGTCACGCCGAGGCTGCCAGCGGTCGCGAACCCGAACACCGGGATCGCGATGCCGACCGCGGCGTAGACCCGGCAGATGCGGTGCAGCGTGCGCAGCACCGCGAGGTCGTGGTCGGTGCCGCCGGTCGCGCGGCGGGTCGCGGCGGGGAACATGCTGGCCGCGACGGTGACCGGGCCGATCGCGACCAGCGCCGCGAGCACGTGGAGGGAGAGCAGTACCTTCGTCACGCCCCGGGACGGTAACGGCCGCCGGTGATCACCGGAACTGGCTCGATGGCCAACTTCCACAAGATTCTCGCCAACCCGCTGACCAGGGCGGTCCTGGCGCGGCGACGTGGCGAGGACCTACGGTGTCGCCATGCACACGGTCGCCGTGCTGGCGCTGGACCAGGTGGTCCCGTTCGACCTGGCCACCCCGATCGAGATCTTCACCAGGACCCGCCTGCCCGGCGGGCGCCCGGCCTACCGGGTGCGCGTCTGCGCCCCGACGCCAGAGGTCAGCGCGGGCACGTTCACGGTCCGGGCCGAGTGGGGCCTGGAGGCGCTCGCCGACGCCGACACGATCATCCTGCCCGGCTGCGCCGATCCGACGGTGCCGGTGCCGGAGGACGTGCTGGACGCCCTGCGCAAGGCGGCCGCCGACGGCACCCGGATAGCGTCGGTCTGCGCCGGCGCGTTCGTCCTCGCCGCGACCGGCCTGCTCGACGGCCTGCGCGCGACGACGCACTGGGTGGCCGCGGACCTGCTCGCCCGGCGGCACCCGGAGATCGAGGTCGACCCGGACGTGCTGTACGTGGACAACGGCCAGTTCCTCACCTCGGCGGGCGCCGCGGCCGGGATGGACCTGTGCCTGCACCTCATCCGGCGCGACCACGGCTCGGCGGTGGCAGCCGACGCGGCGCGCCTGTCGGTGATGCCGCTGGAGCGGGAGGGCGGCCAGGCGCAGTTCATCGTGCACGACCAGCCGCCGGCGCCGCGGGGTTCGGTGCTGGAGCCGGTGCTGCGGTGGATGACCGACCACCTCGACCGGGACCTGACGCTGAACGACATCGCGGCGCGGGCGGGCATGAGCACGCGGTCGCTGAACCGGCGCTTCCGCGAGCAGACCGGGACGACGCCGCTGCAGTGGCTGCACCGTGAGCGCATCCGGCAGGCGCAGTACCTGCTGGAAACGACGCGGCACCCGGTGGACCGCATCGCGGGGCAGGTGGGTTTCGGTTCGCCGACCGCGTTCCGCGAGCGGTTCCGGCGGGTGGTCGGCACGAGCCCGAACGCCTACCGGGCGGCGTTCCAGCGGCGGGAGCCGGCGCAGCCGGGCACGCCTTCGTAGCGGCGCCGGGGCTTTGGCGCGCCGTCAGCACAAGCGCCACCCCGCCGCGCTCCAGCGGCGGGAACGGACCCAGCCGGGGTCGTCTCCGCGACAGCCGCCCGGGCCGGGTTTCGATTCCCGCGGCGAACCGGCTGAGGCCCGGCGAACCCTCGCAGCAGCGGCTCCACGGCCGATTCCGGTGCGTCGACCCCAGCTGACACCGACCGCGCTGCGGTCAGCAAAGGGAACCTACCCAGCGAGGCACCAAACCTTCCGGCCCCGGCGCGCCGTCGCCCTCCCACGGGCCGAACCAGCCGTCCGCTCCGGATCGGTGACGTCGGCCCGCACCTCCTCGACCGGCGCACCGATCTCCCGGCTCAGCACCAGGTCGCTCCCGTCCAGCCGTCCACCCATCCGACCGCTCCTCCCGGCGAAAAGGGCGATCCTGACCACGCCAACGATCGAGACGGGGCCGTCCCGTCCACTCCTGGTACTGTCCGGGACATGACCCGGACCCGTCGCGCGCCCAGTGGCGCCGCCGTGCTGCGTGTCGAGCTCACGGACGCCATCGTCGAGGTCGTGATCGACGAACTCGCCGAGAAGGGCTACGCCCGCACCTCGATGGACGGCGTGGCCAGGCGGGCGGAGGTCGGGAAGAGCTCCCTGTACCGCCGGTGGCCGTCGAAGCAGGACATGGTGGCCGACGCGGTCTCCCAGCTGAGCGTCCCGCTGGTCGACATCCCCGACAGCGGCTCCCTGCGCGGCGACATCGAGCGCGCCTTCGAGATGGTCGTGCAGTGGCTCAGCGACGAGCGCCTCGGCCGGATCCTGCCCGACCTGACCGCCGAGGCGAAGCGCAACCCGGCACTGGCCAAGGCCATGACCGAGCACCTGGAGGAGCCGCGCCGCGCCAAGGCGGAACCGGTGCTGGACCGCGCGATCGCCCGGGGCGAGCTGCCGCCGGACGTGGACCGGGAACTGGCGCTCGACATCTTCGCCGCCCCGATCTACTGGCGCTACACCGTCCGCCGCACCGAGATCACGCCCGAGTTCCTGGCGACGCTGACCGATTCGACGCTGGCGTTCCTCGGCGCGCGGCCGGCGAAGAAGCGCCGCAAGTAGTTCACCGCAGCACCCGGAACGTGCTGCGGTGGAACACCACCGGCTCCGCGCCGGGGAATTCCGTCAGCGCCGTGATCCCGAGCAGCGCGATGACGTGGTCCCCGGCGTCGACCTCGCCGGTCAGCCGGCATTCGAGCTGCAAGGCGCTGTCCTCGACCAGCACGGCGCTGCCCCGCGCCACCCACGGCACCCCGGCGAACCGGTCCCCCTCCGGCATCGCCAGGCTGCGGCAGATCCCGCCCTGCCCGGCCGACAGCACGCTGACCCCGAGTTCCGGCGCGGCACGCAACGTCCGCCAGGTCCGCGACTCCTTCCGCACGCACACCGAAACCAGCGGCGGGTCCAGGGAAACGGCGGTGAACGTGCTCGCGGCCATGCCCACCGGTTCACCGCCGACCAGCGCGCACACCGCCGCCACCCCGCTCGGGAACTGGCCGAACGCCGCCCGCAACGTGCTCCCGTCGATCATGTCGCCACTCCTTCCAGCTCGAACGCGCCGCGGAGGAACTCGACCGCCGGGCCAACCACCTCCGGGCTGCTGAACACCGCCGTCGCGTGGTCCGCGCCCGGCACGACCTCCAAAGTGGACTTTCCACCCGCGGCGAGCACAGCCTCGTGCAGCCGCCTGCTCTGCCCCAGCCCGCACCGGCGGTCGGCGTCGCCGTGGCTGATCCGGAACGGCGGCACCCGCGGCGCCGCCGCCACCGCGCGGGACACCGCCGCCCCGGCCACCACGCCGGGCCGCGAAGCCAGCGGGAACCCGAAGAACTGCGACCCGACGTCGACCATGTTCCGCAGACCGGCCTCCGTCGGCTCGAAGGCGTCCTCGGTGATCGTCGAAAAATCGGTGACCGGGTAGTGCAGCACCACCGCGGACAGCCGCGCGGACACCGCCGGGTGGTCGCCGACCGGCCGTCCGATCCGGTCGGTGAGCGCGGCCAGCCCCATCAGGTACCCGCCGGCGGAACTGCCCCACCCGGCGACGCGCGCCGGGTCCAGCCCGTACCGGTGGGCGTGGACGCGGACCCACCGGATCGCGGCGAGCACGTCCTCGACCGGCTCCGGGTACCGCGCCTCGCCGGCGAGCCGGTAGTCCACCGACGCCACCGCGATCCCGTACCGCGGCAGGCTCGCCCACGGCCCCATTTCCTTGACGCCGCCGAGGAAACTGCCGCCGTGCGCGTAGACCACCACCGGCACCGGGCCGGTCGCGCCGAGCGGGACGTGCAGGTCCAGCGTCAGCGGCCGCCAGCCGACCGGGATCGCGTACTTGACGTTCAGGTACGACTCGGCGTCGTCGAGGACCCGCACCGGCCGGACCGTCCACAAGCGAGGGTCGGCCATGTGGTGCGACGCGGGCCGCGCGAAGGCGACGTCGGACGGGTGCGGCAGCGTCATGCCTTGCGCACCCCCGGCAGGTAGCGGCCGGCATCAGGGATCTCGCCGCTCAGCTCGGCGGCGCCGACGAACGCGTTCTTGGCGTCGATGCTGTCGTGGCTGGCGAACGTGCGGGCGTTGCGCCAGAACCGGTCCAGCCGGTACTTGTTGGCGGTGCTGCGCGCGCCGGTGAGGTCGTGCACGCGTGCCGTGACGTCGAGCGCCGCCGTGGTGCACACGACCTTGACCTTGAAGAACTCGGTCATCAGGGTGCGCAGGTCGGTCGTGTCGTCGGAGTTCGCCAGCTTCCGGCAGGTGTCCAGCAGGTAGGCGCGGCCGGCGGCGAGTTCCGCGGCCATCTCGCCGATCTGCCGGTGCATCAGCGGGTCCTCCATCGCGGAGGCGAACATCGGCATGCTCGCGCGGTTCAGCCCCCGCAGGTACTCCAGCATCGCCGCGTACGCGCCTTCGCCGATCCCCTGCAGCAACAGCGCGTGGCCGGGCAGGACGAGGTCGACGAACACGACCTCCGACTCGGGCGCCGCGTAGTGCCACCCGTCGGGCACGAACACCTCGGCGTAGGTGATGGTCTGGCTGATCGTGCCGCGCTGGCCCATGTTGTCCCAGTCGCCGTGCACCTCGACGCCGGGCGCGTCGAGCCGGATCAGCGCGTGGTGCCGGGTGGTCGCACCGTCCGGCCCGGTGAGGCGGAAGCTGACGTTCGCCAGGTCGCGGCCACCGCCGCCGCTGTTGGTGTTGAAGGTCTTCACGCCGTTGACGACCACCCCGCCGTCCACCCGGCGGCCCGTGACCGGTCCGGTGCCGCCGGTTTCGGCGTTGGAGGCGACGATCCGGCGCCCCTCGGAGATCAGCTCGTCGGCGAGTGCCTGCTTGGTCGACGCGGGCAGCGACGCGGACATCACCTCGCGGGCCTGCAGCGCGGTGGTCGACCAGCACTGGCCGGTCGACCCGTCGCCCGCGGTCACCTCCAGCGCCGCCTCGACCACCCGGTCCCAGCCGGCGAAGGTGCCGCCCGTCCACAGACCGCCGAATTCGACGGGGACGTTCGCGCGCTGCAGACCGGCCTCGCCGAGCAGGCGCATCGCCTCGGTGGGATCGACGCCGAGTGCGTCCACCTCGACGCCCAGCTCGGCGATGCGCGGCCGGAGCGCCCTTGCGCGCTCGACGACCTCGTCATAGCTCGCGGGCGCCGAGGGCCAGGCGGGGATTTCGCGGAATTGCGTGGAAACGGACATGAACGCCGTCCTTCCGGGAGGAATCGAGAAATGGACGAGACGGTATCGTCTCGACCACGGTAACTCGTCCGGAGCGGACCAACAAGAGTCTGGACACGCCGGGAGCGCCCGGCGTACGCTGCTCGGACGCGACGATACCGTATCGACCATTCGCGAGCGCTGTTCCGTGGCGTGGTGGGGGGACCGCCATTCACCCCGGATGTCCAGGAGTGCTCATGAACCCAGACGGAAACCACCACCGGTTGCGACCCAACGCGGTGGGCATCTTCGACATGATCCTCATGGTGATCGCGGTGACCGCACCGCTGACCGCGGTCGCCTCGAACCTCTCGCTGAGCCTCGCGTTCGGCGCCGGCACCGGCACGGTCGGCGTGCTCGTCCTGGTGCTGGCGATCCTGCTGGTGTTCTCCGCGGGCTACGTGGCGCTGAGCCGCCAGGTGGTCAACGCGGGCGCCTACTTCGCCTACATCGGGTTCGGCCTCGGCCGGCGCATGGGCGGCGCGTCGGCGCTCGTGGCGACGCTGGCCTACAACGTCGCGGCGGCCGGGATGTCCGTGGCCGTCGGGTACTTCGGCCACGCCGGGCTGTCCGCCTACCTCGGGGTGGACGTCCCGTGGTGGGTGATCGCGCTGGTGGCGGTGGCGGCCACCTGGGTCGTCGGCTACTTCGGCGTGACGATCGCGGGCAAGGTCAACGTGTTCGTGGCCGTGACAGAGTTCGCGGTGCTGCTGGCGTTCGCGATCGCGGTGCTGGTGCGGCGGCCGGGCGGGTTCTCGTTCGACGTGCTCGCGCCGGGCACCGTGTTCGGCGGGAACTTCGGGCTCGCCGTGGTGTTCTGCATCCTGTCCTTCGCCGGGTACGAGGCCGCCGCCATCTACGGCGAGGAGGCGCGGTCGGCGCGGCGGAACGTCGGCCGGGCAACGTACTCCGCGCTGATCGTGCTGGCCGTGACGTTCGTGTTCGTCATGTGGGCGATCGCGGCGGCGTTCCCGGACGCGGCCGCGGCGGCGCAGGCCGATCCCGGCGCGCTGCTGGTCTCGGCGATCACCGCCTACCTCGGCGGGTGGGCCGGGCCGGTGCTGAGCCTGATGATCACGTTCAGCTTCTTCGCCGCGGCGCTGTCCTTCCACGCGATCGCGTCGCGGTACATGTTCTCCCTGGCGCGCGACGGGTTCCTGCCCCGGTCGCTGAGCCGGGTGCACCACCGGCGGCGGACGCCGGTGTCCGCGGGGACCGTGCAGCTGGTCGTGTGCGTGCTGGTGGTGGTGCCGTTCGCGGTGGCGGGCGCCGATCCGATCGCGACGTTCTTCCCCGCGGTCTCCGGGATCACCGCGCTGGCGATCATCTACCTGATGGCGGCGTGCTCGGCGAGCATCGTCACCGCGGCCGCGCGCGGGCGGATCAGCGGGTCCACGTGGGCGGTGCGGGTGGCGCCGTCGATCGCGTGCGTGGCGCTGGTGAGCTGCGGGGTGGTCATCGTCGCGCACTACACGGAAATCACCGGCAGCGATTCGCCCGTCATCAGCGCACTGCCGCTGTCCCTCGTCGTCGCTGCGGTCTACGGCTGGCTCGCGGCGCGGACCCGGACCGTCACCGAGGAACCGGCTCTGGCCTGAAAGGAAGTCCGATGAGCTACACCCCCAATCCCGGCGACACGCTGGTGTTCGAGAACGACCGCGTGCGCGTGTGGTCGATGACGCTCCCGCCGCGCGGGATGTACGACTGGCACCAGCACCACCACGACCACCTGATCATCTGGCCGGACCCGGGCCGCGCGGAGGCGCAGCGCCTCGGCGACGAGGACTGGACGCTGCGGCAGACCGCGGAGGCCGGGTACGTGGCGTTCAAGACCGTCGGCAGCGGCGGACCCCTGACGCCGCACCGGATCCGCAACCTGGAGGACCACGCCGTGACGCACTACATTGTGGAGCTGATCAGCGAACCGTCACCGAGCCCGGTGGAGCTGCCGTCGGAGACGAACGACCGCGGCTCGGCGGTGGACGTCCGGACGGGCGAGCCGTTCTAGGGAGGTCACGTGCGAGTCGCCCTGCGCTCAGCGTGGAGCAGCGCGACGGCTCGCTCTGCCGGACCGGCGGCTGGGTTTCCGCGAGGTGCGCCGCCGTGATCGCAAGATCGCGATGAGGTACCGCGGAACGCCTTGACCGGCTACGGCATCATGACCCGCGTGAAGCGTGGATCTTTCTTCCGGACAGCAGCGGTGGTGGCGGCGGCGCTGACCGCCTCGGCGTGTGGATCGTCCTCTTCGGACGCTCCGGCCCCGCCGGCGACGAGCAGCAGCGCCCCGCCGCCCATCGTGGAACCCACAACGCCGCCGGGCACTTCGCTGACGGTCGGGCAGCGCGCGGTGGTCAGCTACTCCGACGGGATCGACGAGGGTCTGCTGGCGATCACCGTCACCGCGATCGAGCAGGCGGACCAGAACGAGTTCCGGACCGCGTTCGGGGACCGGGCGCAGGGGCTGACGCCGTACTGCATCCGCTACACCGTGGAGAACCTGACCGGGATCGACTTCGGCACCAAGGTCGGCCCGAAGCTGGAGGCCCTGGTCGGCGACGGGGAGACCACGGGAACGTTCATCACGGGCGACATCCCGAGCTGCGCCCCACGCCTGTCCCCCGGCGACTTCGACCACCCCGGCGCGCGGTACGAGAACGCGGACCTGGACGCGACGTCCCCGGACGCCCCGGTGGTGGCGGCCCGCTACGACGGCAACGACTACGACGGCAATCCGCTGGTGTGGCGCATGCCCTGACCCCCGGTGTGTGGTGTTGGCGCGGTGGTGGTGCACGGTGGCCGCCGGGTACCACCACCACCCCCGACGCCGCGGCCACGGTGCCGAGCGCCGCTGCCGGACGAGCCACGCCACGACCGAGCGCCGCTGCC
>NZ_AFWY03000050.1:0-62305 GCF_000231075.2 Amycolatopsis sp. ATCC 39116
CGCGCTCCTGGGATGGCGCGGGTGAGCGCGCCCGTGGTGTGGCCGGTGGAACCCGTTGCGGGGCCGGCCGTTGTGCCCGTGGTGATCTCAGCCGGAGGTGGCCGATGAGCGAGGTGTCCGTCCGACCGGCCCGCCCCGAGGAGTACGCGGCCATCGGCGAGTTGACCGCCTCCGCCTACCTCGCGGACGGCCTGATCACCGCCGACGACGACTACGTCCGCGAACTGGCCGACGCCGCCCACCGCGCCGAACACGCCGAACTCCTGGTCGCCACGGACGACGACGGCCTGCTCGGCTCGGTCACGATCGTCCACCCGGGAACGCACTACGCCGAAATCGCCCGCGACGGTGAGCTGGAGTTCCGCATGCTGGCCACCGCACCCGCCGCCCGGGGCCGCGGCGTCGGCGAGGCCCTCACGCGAGCAGTGCTCGACCGGGCGCGTGCCCTCGGCGCCCGCGCCGTGGTGATGTCCAGCCTGGACACCATGAAGACAGCGCACCGCCTCTACACCCGGCTCGGTTTCATCCGCCTGCCGGAACGGGATTGGGAGCCGTTGCCGGGCCTGTGGTTGCGGGCTTTCCGGTTGCTTCTGTGAGGGGGCAGTGACGCCGGGGGCGTTCGTGCCAGGGTTGTGGTGCTGGCGGGGGTGAGGCGCTGCCTGGCTCTGCGGCGGGTGGGTTTCAGTCGCGGTCGGGGTTGGGGACCGTTGCCGGGCCTGTGGTTGCGCGCCTTCCGGCTGCAGCTGTGACGCGCCGGCTCGCGTTCACCGGCGGGTGAACTCAGCCAAGCCCCATGGCCTCTACCCGCGGCTCAGCCGGCGGGCTCGGGAGCCGTCGCCGGGGCCGGGGCCTCACCAGCAGCAATCGCGGCGTGCCGCTCCTCGATCGCGGCCGTCCGCTGCTCGATCGCGTGCACCACCGCCGCCATGTCCTCCGCGCCGTGGCCGAGCCGCAGCGTCTCCCCGTACAGCTCGTGGCACACGTCCAGCAGCGGCGACGCCAACCCCGCCCCGCGAGCCGCCTCCGCGACCAGCTGGTTGTTCTTCAGCACGTCCGCGATCGCCGCCTGCACCCCGAAATCCCGGGCCACCAGCTTCGCCACCTTCACCCGGGACACGTCACTGGCCATCGGGCCCGCGTTCAGCACCTCCACGAACCGCGCCAAGTCCAGGCCCTGCCGCTCCGCGAAGTGCGTCGCCTCGGCCAGGCCCGTCACCATCGTGATCAGGTACAGGTTCACCGCGAGCTTCATCAGCAACGCGCCCGGCACCGGCCCGCACTCCACCACCTGACGGCACACCGGCGCCAGCAACGGCCCCACCTCGGCCACCGCCCCCGGCTCGCCCGCCAGCATCGCCACCAGCTGCCCCGCCTCGGCCGGCTTCCGCGACCCCGACACCGGCGCCTCGACGTACCGGCCACCAGCTGCGGCGACATCGGCCGCCAGCCCGCGCGAGTACTCCGGCGACGTCGTCCCCATGTGCACGACGATCCGCCCGCCGACATTCGCCGCGAACCCGCTCCCGCCGCGGCCCAGCACGGCATCCACCGCCGCGCCGTCGGCGAGCATCAGGAACACCACGTCCGCCCGCCGGCACACCTCCGCCGCGCTCCCGGCGACCGCCGCCCCCGCCGCACGCAGCACCTCGGCCTTGGCGGCGGTCCGGTTCCAAACCACGAGCGGCGTGCCCGCGCGGACGAGGTTCAGCGCCATCGGCGTGCCCATCGTGCCCAGCCCCAGGAAACCCAGCTCCATCCCAGCACACTAGCGCGCGACTATGACACTTGTCATGAGCCGGTCAGGTGCCCGATCAGTTCGATCAGCTGCCGCCGGAAGGCCGCGTCGTCGCCGAGGGCGCCGATCACCGACGAGTCCTCCCGCGCGATTTGCTCCGAGGTGGCCAGCACCTCTTCGCCCGCGGGGGTGAGCCGCGCCAGGGAGCGGCGGCCGTCGAGCGGATCGGGCACCCGCGTGACGTAGCCGGATCTGGACAGTCGGTCCAAGGTGCGGCTCATCGTCTGGTCCGTCACCTGGCACCGGCGGGCCAGCGCGCGCTGCGACAACGGCCCGCCGCGCAGTGTGTGCAACGCGATCAGCCCGGCGTGCGACAGCCCGAGCGTCTCCAGCCGCGCCGTCCACCGCTGCTCGACCAGTCGCGCCGCCGCGGACAGCAACCGCCCGGTGGGCCAGGAGGCCATCCCTTCCGCACCCTCGAGCGATGTCCGATTTGCCGGGCCTTCCTCTGCGGGCAACCGCACCTCCCGGTAATGTTCAGCCTGCTGAACAACTCTCCGATCCCTAGGACTGTATTAGCCCATGAGGACCGCACGCTGGCTCGTCCCCGCCCTGCTCGTCGTCGCCTGGCTGGCGCTCGGGGGCTTCGGCGGCCCCTACGCGGGCAAGCTGAGCGACGTCGCTACCAACGACAACTCCGCCTTCCTCCCGGCGTCCGCCGAATCCACCCGCGCGCTGAACGAGCAGCGCACCTTCAGCACCGACCAGACCCTCCCGGCGATCGTCGTCGCCGAGCGCACCAGCGGCGTCACGCCCCAGGACAACGCCTTCCTCAGCGAGGCGGCGGCCCGCATCCAGGCCGTCCCCGGCGTCACGCAGGTCGCGAGCCCGCAGCCGTCCCAGGACGGCCAGGCCCTCGAACTCACCGTCTCCGTCCTGGTCGGCGGCGAACCCGGCGAGGTCGTCGAGCAGATCCGCGCCGAACTCCGCCAGGCGCCGCCGGGGCTGACCGTCCTCGTCGCCGGACCGGCCGCGCAGATCGCCGACCTCGTCACCGCGTTCGGCGGCATCGACGGCCTGCTCCTGCTGGTCGCCGGGATCGTCGTGGCGCTCATCCTCGTCGTGGTCTACCGCAGCCCGCTGCTGCCCGTCGTCGTGCTGCTCTCCGCCGTCTTCGCGCTCGGGCTGGCCAGCCTGGTCGTCTACCTGCTCGCCGACCACGACGTCCTCACCCTCAACGGGCAGAGCCAGGGCATCCTGTTCATCCTGGTCTTCGGCGCGGCCACCGACTACGCGCTCCTCCTGGTCTCCCGGTTCCGCGAACAACTCCGCGACACCGAGAGCCGCTACGAAGCCGTCAAACTGGCCTGGCGCGCCACCCTGCCGCCGATCGCCGCCTCGGCCGGGACCGTCGTGCTCGGCGTGCTCTGCCTGCTGTTCTCCGACCTGCAGTCCAACCGCGGTCTCGGCCCGGTCGCCGCGATCGGCATCGCCGCCGCGTTCGCAGCCTCCGTCACGTTCCTGCCCGCCGCGCTCGCCCTGCTCGGCCGGGCCGCGTTCTGGCCGGTCCGGCCCAAGCTCGGCTCGCCGCACCCGGAATCGAGCGGCATCTGGGGCCGGATCGCCAAGGCCGTCGCGGCCAAACCGCGGGCG
Source organism: Amycolatopsis sp. ATCC 39116 (assembly GCF_000231075.2). Taxonomy (NCBI): domain Bacteria; kingdom Bacillati; phylum Actinomycetota; class Actinomycetes; order Pseudonocardiales; family Pseudonocardiaceae; genus Amycolatopsis; species Amycolatopsis sp. ATCC 39116. Next base: position 3,389 of record NZ_AFWY03000050.1, read on the forward strand.
ATCTGGATCGGCACCACCGTCCTGCTGCTGGCGGGCGCCGCGTTCGTCCCACAGCTCAAGGCGGGCGGCGTCGCGCAGTCCGACCTGTTCCTCACCCCGGTCGACTCGGTCGCCGGCCAGGAGGTGCTGGTCAAGCACTTCCCCGGCGGGTCCGGCTCGCCGACCACGATCATCGCCAACGCGGGCCAGGGCGAGGCCGTCGCGCAGGCCGCGCGGGTGGACGGGGTGGCGCAGGTCGCCGCGGTTCCCAACGTGGTCGACGGCCGCGTCCAGGTCGTCGCGATCCTCACCGACGCCGCCGACTCGGAAGCCGCGCTCGGCACCGTCGGCCGCATCCGGGAGGCCGTGCACGCGGTGCCCGGCGCGGACGCCGTCGTCGGCGGCACCACCGCCACCCAGCTGGACACGCAGGAGACCTCCGAGCGGGACCGGGCGGTGATCATCCCGATCGTCCTCGTGGTGATCTTCGCGGTGCTCGCGCTGCTGCTGCGGGCCCTGCTCGCGCCGCTGCTGCTGATCGCGACCGTCGTGCTGTCCTTCGCCGCCACCATGGGCGTGTCCGCGCTGGTGTTCAACCACCTGCTGGACTTCCCCGGCGCGGACCCGGCGGTGCCGCTGTTCGGGTTCGTCTTCCTGGTGGCGCTCGGGATCGACTACAACATCTTCCTGATGACCCGGGTGCGCGAGGAGGCCCTCCGCACGAACACGCACGAGGGCACGTTGCGCGGTCTCACGCTCACCGGCGGCGTGATCACCTCGGCCGGGGTGGTGCTCGCCGCCACCTTCGCGGCGCTGGCGGTCATCCCGATCCTGTTCCTGGCCCAGATCGCGTTCATCGTCGCGTTCGGCGTCCTGCTCGACACCCTGATCGTGCGGTCGCTGCTGGTGCCGGCCCTGACGCTGGACGTCGGGCGGCGGATCTGGTGGCCGTCGAAGGTGCCGTGATCAGCCGTCGAGCACGACGGCGACGATCCCGGCCAGGTGCGCCAGGCGCGCGACCTCGGCGGCCCGGAACATCGGGCCGCCCGGGCGGCCGACGAGCAGCGCCTTGTCCGGCTTGCCGAGCGGCGTCGCGGCCAGCTCGGTGCCCAGCTCCTGCCAGGTTTCCGGCACCCAGGAGTCCTCGGAGTCCAGGATCGTGGCCCGCTCCAGCGGCAGCCACGGCAGATCGGTGATCGGCGCCTCGGGCGCCGCGCTGGAGGAGGCCAGGCGGTCCACGCCCGGCTCGCTGACCGACACCACGATCGCCCAGCCCGCCCGGATGATCCGCGGCACGCCCTCGACCAGCACCGCCAGCCCGGAGGCCGGCTGCGCGGCGATCTCCTCGACCAGTTCCAGCTCGCGGTGGGTGTCCAGCACGCCGGCGTACGGCCGCACCGCGTCGACCTCGACGCCCTCCACGCTCTCCGCCGCGGTGATCACGGCGTCCGGCAGCCTGCCGGAGGGCAGTTCCACGACCATGTCGTCGATCGCGACGCCGCCGCCGCGCTCGACCACGTCCACCGAGAGGATGTCCGCCCCGATCATGCCGAGAGCCGTCGCGACCGCTCCGAGGGTTCCTGGCGTGTCCGGGAGCTGCACCCGGATCAGGAAGGACAACGTGAACCCCTCTCGGGTCCGGCGCTCCCGCCTCGCCGGGGAGCGCAACCGGCCGCTGATTGTGACAGACGAAGGCCGTCACGGGGAGCCATCGTCTGCCTACCGAGACCGGATCGCGAGCCCGCCGTGCACAACCCGGTCGAGGTCGCAAGGCCCGCCGCCATAGACTTGTGACTCACCGAAACACCGATCCGCACACCCCGGGAGTCACCCGCGTGCCCAACATTTCCCGCGACGAGGTCGCGCACCTGGCCAAGCTCGCCAGGCTCGCGGTCACCGACGACGAGCTGAACGTTTTCGCAGGTCAGCTCGACCAGATCCTGGACGCGGTCGCCAAGGTCAGCGAGGTCGCCGCCGACGACGTGCCGCCGACCTCGCACGCCGTGCCGCTCACGAACGTCTTCCGCGAGGACGTGGTCCGGCCCGGGCTCACCCAGCAGCAGGCGCTGGCCGGTGCGCCGGCCGCCGAAGAGGGCCGCTTCCGGGTGCCGCGGATCCTGGGGGAGGAACAGTGACCGACCTAACACGGCTGTCGGCCGCCGAGCTGGCCGAGAAGATCCACGCGCGCGAGGTGTCGGCCGCGGAGGTCACGCAGGCGCACCTGGACCGCATCGGCGAGGTCGACGACCACGTCCACGCGTTCCTCAACGTCGACGCCGAGGGCGCGCTCGCGGCGGCCCGTGAGGTCGACGCCGTGCTGGCCGGCGGCCAGGCCCCGGCCTCGCCGATCGCCGGTGTCCCGCTCGCCCTCAAGGACGTGCTGACCACCCAGGGCCTGCCCACCACCTGCGGCTCGAAGACCCTGGAGAACTGGATCCCGCCGTACGACTCGACGGTCACGCGCAAGCTGCGCGAGGCGGGCGTGCCGATCCTGGGCAAGACCAACATGGACGAGTTCGCGATGGGCTCCTCCACCGAGAACTCCGCGTTCGGCCCGACGCACAACCCGTGGGACCACGCCCGCATCCCGGGCGGCTCCGGCGGTGGCTCGGCCGCGTCGCTGGCCGCCTTCGAGGCGCCGCTGGCGATCGGCACCGACACCGGCGGCTCGATCCGCCAGCCGGGCGCGGTCACCGGCACGGTCGGCGTGAAGCCGACCTACGGCGGGGTGTCCCGCTACGGGCTGGTGGCGTTCTCGTCCTCGCTCGACCAGGCCGGGCCGTGCGCCCGCACCGTGCTGGACGCCGCGCTGCTGCACGAGGTCATCGGCGGGTGGGACCCGCTCGACTCGACCTCGATCAACGCGCCGGTGCCGCCGGTGGTCGCCGCCGCCCGCGAGGGCCTGCGCGGTGACCTCAAGGGCGTCAAGGTCGGCGTGGTCAAGGAGTTCAGCGGCGAGGGCTACCAGGCCGGCGTGCAGCGCTCGTTCGAGGGCGCGGTCGAGCAGCTCACGGCGCTCGGCGCCGAGGTCGTCGAGGTGTCCTGCCCGAACTTCGTCTACGCGCTGCCGGCGTACTACCTGATCGCGCCGAGCGAGGCGTCGTCGAACCTGGCCCGGTTCGACGCCATGCGTTACGGCCTGCGGGTCGCCGACGACGGTTCGCACAGCGCCGAAGAGGTCATGTCGGCCACCCGCGAGGCCGGTTTCGGCGCCGAGGTCAAGCGCCGCATCATGCTCGGCACGTACGCGCTGTCCTCCGGCTACTACGACGCCTACTACGGCTCGGCGCAGAAGGTGCGGACGCTGATCTCCCGCGACTTCGCGGCCGCGTTCGAGAAGGTGGACGTGCTGGTCTCGCCGACCACCCCGACCACCGCGTTCAAGATCGGCGAGCGGGTCGACGACCCGATGGCCATGTACCTCGCCGACCTGTGCACGATCCCGGCCAACCTGGCGGGCAACGCCGCCATGAGCGTGCCCAGTGGACTGTCCGATGAGGACGGGCTGCCGGTCGGCCTGCAGATCATGGCCCCGGCGCTCGCCGACGACCGGCTCTACCGGGTCGGCGCCGCCTACGAGGTCGCGCGCGGGTCGATCATCGACCGGGTTCCGGAGCTGAAGGGAGTCTCGGCGTGACCGCCGTTGCCGAAGTGATGGACTACGCCGAGGTCGTCGAGCGGTTCGACCCGGTGCTCGGGCTCGAGGTCCACGTCGAGCTGAACACCAAGACGAAGATGTTCTGCGGCTGCGCCAACGAGTTCGGCGGCGAGCCCAACACCAACGTGTGCCCGACCTGCCTCGGCCTGCCCGGCGCGCTGCCGGTGCTCAACGGCAAGGGCGTCGAGGGCGCGATCCGCATCGGCCTCGCGCTGAACTGCGAGATCGCCGAGTGGTGCCGGTTCGCCCGGAAGAACTACTTCTACCCGGACATGCCGAAGAACTTCCAGACCTCGCAGTACGACGAGCCGATTGCGTTCAACGGCTACCTGGACGTGACGCTGGACGACGGCGAGGTCGTGCGCGTGGAGATCGAGCGCGCGCACATGGAGGAGGACACCGGCAAGTCGCTGCACGTCGGTGGCGCCACCGGCCGCATTCACGGCGCGGAGCACTCGCTGCTGGACTACAACCGCGCCGGCGTGCCGCTCATCGAGATCGTCACCAAGCCGATCGTCGGCATGGGCGAGCGGGCCCCCGAGGTCGCCCGCGCGTACGTGACCGCGCTGCGGGACCTGCTGCTGGCGCTGGACGTCTCCGACGTGCGGATGGACCAGGGCTCGCTGCGCTGCGACGCGAACGTGTCGCTGATGCCGAAGGGCGCCACCGAGTTCGGCACCCGCACCGAGACCAAGAACGTCAACTCCTTCCGCAGCGTCGAGCGCGCCGTGCGGTACGAGATGACGCGGCAGGCAGCGGTGCTGGTCGCGGGCGGCACGGTCACCCAGGAGACCCGGCACTTCCAGGAGTCCGACGGCACCACATCGCCGGGCCGCACCAAGGAGACCGCCGAGGACTACCGGTACTTCCCGGAGCCCGACCTGGTCCCGATCGCGCCGTCGCGCGAGTGGGTCGAACAGCTGCGCGGGACGCTGCCGGAGATGCCGGCCGCGCGCCGCAAGCGGATCCAGACCGAGTGGAACCTGTCCGCCGAGGAGCTGCGCGACCTGTTCAACTCGGGCGCGGTCGAGCTGGTCGAGGCGACCGTCGCCGAGGGCGCGAAGCCGAACGACGCCCGCAGCTGGTGGGTGAACTTCCTGGCGCAGGAGGCCAACGCGCGCGAGACCGAGATCGCCGCGCTGCCGATCACCCCGGCGCAGGTCGCCAGGGTGGCCGCGCTGGTCGACGCCGGCGAGCTGACCAACAAGCTCGCGCGCGAGGTCGTTAAGGGCGTGCTGGCCGGTGAGGGCGAGCCGGACGAGGTCGTGGAGAAGCGGGGCCTGAAGGTCGTCTCGGACGACTCGGCGCTGCTCGCCGCGGTCGACGAGGCGCTGGCCGCGCAGCCGGACATCGCGGACAAGATCCGTGGCGGCAAGGTGCAGGCGGCGGGCGCGATCGTCGGCGCGGTCATGAAGGCGACCAAGGGCCAGGCCGACGCCAAGCGCGTCCGCGAGCTGATCATCGAGCGGGTGGGCGCCTGAGGATGCCGTCGAAGGTGTCCGCAGAGCCCGAGCGGTTCTCGCTCGCCCGCGTCAGCTGGCGCGAGTGGACGGCGTTCGGGGCGGGCGTGGTGGCCACGCTCGCCCTGTTCCTGCCGTGGACGAACCTGTCCGCGACGAACCAGGTCGTCGACGAGGCCCTGCGGGAACTGCCGTCCTCCGACGTCGCGCGGGACGCCTGGACCACCGGCTTCCTCGCCTGGTGCGGGCCGTTGCTGCTGCTCCTCGCCGGTGTCGCGGTGGTCGCGTTCGGACAGTTCCGCAAGGTGCGCGTCGCCGGGCTGCCGCACCTGTGGCTGATCTTCGCCGGGGTCGCGCTGTTGTTGATGGTCCTCGGCTGGTTCGCGATGGGCTGGCAGTTCGACGAGGACACGCGCGAGCTGCTCGACGAGGGCGGCATCGGGCTGTACGCCGGGATCGGCCGGTACCTGGGGATGCTCGGTGCGCTGGCCTCGCTGGTGGCGGCTGTGCTGGACGTTCGGGCGCTGCGCCGCCGGGCCTGAGGTTTTCGCTACGCGGGTTTCTACTGCGCCGGCTTCGCTTCGCTACGCCCGGATTTGGTGCCCTCCCGAACCCGATCTTTCAGTGTTCGGTTGCCGAGACACCGCGTCAAGGCGGGAAAGCGTGCCTTGACCCGGTGGCTCGGCAACCGATTTGGCTGGGGATCGGGTTGCGGGAGGGGAGTGGTTCGGGGCGTTTCGGGCTTGCGTTGCCGGCCTGCGGTTCCGGGTGTGGGGCTGGTCGGCTTTCGTTGCCGGGGCGCCGACCTGGCTCCTAGTCCTTGCCGCTGCCGCCGCTCGGGGTGGCCTGCAGCGAGATCAGCACGACCCGGTCGTCGCTGGAAATCGGCTGGCCGCCGTCCTTGTTGACGGTGCCCACGAGCGCGAACTGGCTGTCGATCTGGTCCAGCCCGCCGTAGCGGCCGTACGCGGTGCCGTTCTTGCCGTCCATCAGCGTCTTCGGCTTGCCGCCCACCGAACCGTCCAGCGTGATGGGCAGTTCCTGCAGGTTGGCGCCCGCCGAGGTGGCGATGACGACCGCCGAGCCGCTGTCCGCGCAGCCCGCCAGCGCCGGCTTCTCCGGCCACGTCCACGTCGGCACCGCGAGCGACGCGCCCGGCGTGATCGCGTACAACGCGTCCGCCGACGAGCCCCGGTCCGTGATCCACATCCGGGAACCGTCCGTCGCCTTGCAGAGGCCGCCGGGGGAGTGCACCCCGCTCGCGTACACCCGCGAGCCGGGCGTCGGGTTGCCCTGCGCCGCGTTGCCCGCCGTGTCGATGCGCAGGACCTTCCCGGCCAGGGAGTTCGGGTCCGCCGCCGCCGACGGGTTGCCCGCGTCGCCCGTCGCGACCAGCAGCGCGCCCTTGCCGTCGGTCATGATCGCGCCCCGGTTGCCCGTCGCGCCCTTCGGGATGCCCGTCAGCAGCGCCTTCGGCTGCTGGCCACGCGTGAAGCGGACCACCCGGTTGTCGGTGGCCGTCGTGACGTAGGCGAACACCAGCTGGTCCTCGGCGAACGTCGGGGACAGCGCCAGCCCGGTCAGGCCGCCGTCACCGGTCGCCTGCACGTCCAGGCGGATGACCTCGGCCGGCGTGTGGCCGCTCGACACCTGCAGCACGCGGCCCGTCTTGCGCTCCGCGGCCAGCGCGCTCGGCGCGGCGCCGGTGTCCGGCAACGCGGCGAGCGCGGACACGGTGTCCAGGCACGTCGCGATCACCGACTGGTCGTAGTCGGTGCATCCCTGCGGCGGCGGGATCGACGTCTGCGGCGAGCTGGGCCGCGACTCGTCGTCACCGCCGTCCACCTCGGGCAGCTCCGGCTGCGGCCCGGCCGGGGCGGTCAGCTCCGGGGCAGGCTCGAACGTCTGGTTCGCGGCCCGGTCGTCGAACTGCGCGCAGCCGGTCAGCAGCAGCCCGCAGGCCGCCACCAGCCACCACGGCGCCTTCCCGTTCCCGACACGCACGCTCCCAGCCTAGGTGCCGGTGGGTGAACGACGGGTAAGTACCGTGGCGATCATGCCCGTCACGGTTCTGGTCCCCGACGAAGACGGCCTGCACGTGCTCGGCGAGCTGCCCGGGGTGCGGCCCGTCCGCTACAGCTGGCGCGAGCCGCTGCCGCCCGAGGCCGCCGACGCCGAGGTCCTCGTCCCCGGCGCGCACCGGCCCGAGGAACGCGACGCGGTGCTCGGGGCGCTGCCGAACCTGAAGCTCATCCAGCTGCTGTCGGCGGGCGCGGAGAACTGGATCGGGACCGTGCCGGACGGTGTGCTGCTGTCCACCTGCCGCGGCGCGCACGGCGGCAGCACGGCCGAATGGGTCGTCGCCGTGCTGCTGTCGATCTACCGCGAGCTGCCCGGGTTCGCCGCCGACCAGGCCGCGCACCGCTGGAACCTGCACGCCACCGACACGCTGCAGGACAAGCGGGTGCTCGTCGTCGGGGCCGGTGACCTGGGGCGGCAGCTCAAGCGCCGCCTGGTGGCGTTCGACGCGCGGGTCACGATGGTCGGCGTCAGCGCGCGTGAGGGCGTGCACCCGGTGGACGAGCTGCCCGCGCTGCTGGGCGCGCACGACGTCGTCGCGCTGATGGTGCCGCTGACCTCGCGCACCCGGGGGATGGTGGACGCGAAGTTCCTCGCCGCGATGCCCGACGGCGCGATCCTCGTCAACGCCGCGCGCGGACCGGTGGTCGACACGGACGCGCTGGTGGCCGAGCTGACCGCGGGCCGCCTGCGGGCCGCGCTGGACGTCACCGATCCCGAGCCGCTGCCCGCGGACCATCCACTGTGGACCGCGCCGAACGTGCTGCTGACGCCGCACGTGGCCGGCTCGGTGACGGGCAGCAAGCGGCGCTCGTACGCGGTGGTCGCCGCGGAGATCGCCCGCTACGCCGGCGGGGAGCTGCCGCAGAACCTCGTGCACGGGGAGTACTAGGGATGATCCTCCGCCACGTGACGATCGACTGCGCCGAGCCCTACGAGCTGGCCCGGTTCTGGAGCGAGGTGACCGGCTGGCCGGTCTCCGGCGAGGATTCGCCCGGCGACCCCGAGGTGCTGGTCGAGGCGCCCGCGCCGCTGCCGGGCCTGCTGTTCATCCGGGTTCCCGAGGACAAGACGGTGAAGAACCGCGTCCACTTCGACTGGATGCCGGACGAACGGTCCCGCGACGCGGAGGTCGAGCGCCTTCTCGGGCTCGGCGCGCGGGTGCACGAGGACCACCGGACACCCGACGGGCTCGGCTGGGTCACGCTGCTCGATCCCGAAGGCAACGAGTTCTGCATCGAGCGCAGCGCGGGCGAGCGCGAAACCACCTGACAAACCCCGGGGTGTGTCAGGCGCCGTGTCAGCGCGGAGGCGGTGCGGTGTCAGGCCGGCGGGCGAACGTAATCGCATCGACCACGTTGCACCGATACCGAAGTAACACACAATGCAGAACGTCGACGCCCCCGCCGTCCAGGTCGCCGAGCCGGACCGGCCCGAGCGGCGGCAGGCTGTCCAGGCCCTCGTCGACGCCGGGTTCGCCGCCGCCGAGATGTGCGTCCGCGACGACCGCGGCCGCTGGACCGGTCGTGCGGATGCTGTTGCAGCACACCAGCGGCCTCTACAACTACACCGGCGAGCTCGACGCCGACGGCACGTTCGTCATGGGGCTCCCGTCGCAGGGCAAGGCTCTGACCGGCGCCCGGCTCGAACCGCGGCGGCCGCGACAGCGCGAACGCCGTCACCGGCAACACCTACGCCGAGGAGGCCCAGCGGCGCATCCTCGGGCCGCTCGGGCTCGCGGACACCGTGGTGTCGGCGACCTCGCCGGACCTGCCTGGACCGCACGCGCACGGCTACTACCGCTGCGAGGACGGCACCCTCGTCGACGTCAGCCGCCAGAACCCCACCCTGCTGGCCGGCGCCGGTGACCTGATCTCGACCGCCGAGGACCTGAACACCTTCATCTCCGCGTTGCTCGGCGGCCGGCTCCTGCCCGCCCCGCTGCTGGCCGAGATGCTCACCCCGCACGGCGAGCTCAACCTCGGACTCGGCCTGTGGGTGCAGGACCTCGGCCAGGCGGGCACGATCGTGCACCACAACGGCGGCGCCCCGGGCGGCTACGGCGCCCTGATGATCAGCACGCCGGACGGCGGCCGCACCCTGACGGCGACGCTGACCACCGGCGAGGCCGACCCGGCAGAGGTGTTCCCCGCGGCGCTGGGCGCGCTCATCCTGTCGGTGTTCGGCAGCTGAACACCGGAACCTGTCGCGCATCCGACACGGATGGCCTAACCTGCGCGGGTGACCAGCCCTCAGGACGAGTCGAAGACCCAGAACCTGTTCACGGAATCCGGGTACTACCAGCCCACCGAGAGCAGCAGCACCAGCATGCTCTCCGACGTCGAGGACCGGCCGTCGCCGCCGGTGAACCGCTACCACGGCGGGATCGACTTCGGTCTGCTCGCGCTGCGGCTGGCGCTCGGGGCGATCCTCGGCGCGCACGGGTTGCAGAAGGTGTTCGGGCTGTTCGGCGGCCCCGGCATCGACGGCACGGCGCGGATGCTGGAGTCGATGGGCTACACGGCCCAGCCGACGCTGCTCGCGTGGATCACCGGGTTGAGCGAACTGATCGGCGCGGTGCTCGTGGTGCTGGGCCTGTTCACCCAGATCGGCGCCGCGGCGATCCTCGGCGTCACCGTGAACATGGTCTACGTCCAGTGGCGCGGCGGGTTCTTCGAGCCGAACGGGTTCGAGTTCGAGCTGCTGCTGGCGACCGTGGCGTTCGCGCTGCTGTTCACCGGCTCCGGGCGGATCGCGCTGGACGTCAACACCCCGTGGCGGCGCCGCCCGGTGCCGTTCGGGTTGTTCTTCCTGCTGATCGCCGCCGCGGCCGCCGTCGTGGTCATCGTGCTGGCCCGCTGAACCCGGACGACGAAAAAGGGCCCCGGCTGCTCGCAGCCGGGGCCCTTTTCTCGTCAGGCCTACTTGTTCGGGTCGCGCACCGCGCCCGTGTCGGCGGAGGTGGCCATCCGCGCGTAGGCGCGCAGGGCCGCAGTCACCGGCCGCTGGCGGTCCACCGGCTGCCACGGCCGCTCCGAGGCCTCCATCTTCGCCCGGCGCTCGGCCAGCACGTCGGCGTCCACCAGCAGCTCCAGCTTCCGCTCGTGCACGTCGATCAGGATCTGGTCGCCGTCCTGGACCAGGCCGATCGTGCCGCCCGACGCGGCCTCCGGCGAGATGTGCCCGACCGAGATCCCGGACGAGCCGCCGGAGAACCGGCCGTCGGTGATCAACGCGCACTTCTTGCCCAGCCCGGCGCCCTTGAGGAACGCCGTCGGGTGCAGCATCTCCTGCATGCCAGGGCCGCCGGCGGGACCCTCGTAGCGGACCACGAGCACCTCACCCGGCTGGATCTTCTTGCTCAGGATGACCGAGACGGCCTCCTCCTGGCTCTCGACCACGCGCGCCGGGCCCTGGAACCGCCACAGCTCCTCGTCGATGCCCGCGGACTTGATCACCGCGCCGTTCTCGGCCAGGTTTCCGCGCAGCACCGCGAGCCCGCCGTCCTTGGTGTAGGCGTGCTCGATGTCGCGGATGCACCCGTTCGCCGCGTCCGTGTCCAGCTCGGTCCACCGGTTGGACGTGGAGAACGCCTCCGTGGTGCGGACCCCGCCGGGCGCGGCGTGGAACAGCTCGATCGCTTCCTCGGAAGCCGACCCGCCGCGGATGTCCCACTTGGACAGCCACTCCTCGAGCGAAGAGGAGTGCACGGCAGTGACATCCCGGTTGAGCAGCCCGGCCCGGTTCAGCTCGCCGAGGATGGCGGGGATGCCGCCGGCCCGGTGCACGTCCTCCATGTGGTAGTCGGAGTTCGGCGCGACCTTCGACAGGCACGGCACGCGGCGGCCGATCTCGTCGATGTCGGAGATCGTGAAGTCGACCTCGCCCTCCTGCGCCGCGGCCAGGATGTGCAGCACCGTGTTGGTCGAGCCGCCCATCGCCATGTCCAGCGCCATCGCGTTCTCGAACGCCTTGCGGTTGGCGATCGACCGCGGCAGCACGCTGTCGTCGTCCTCGCCGTACCAGCGCTTGCACAGCTCCATCACCGTGCGGCCGGCGTCCTCGAACAGCTTGCGGCGCGCGGCGTGCGTGGCCAGCGTCGAGCCGTTGCCCGGCAGCGACAGGCCCAGCGCCTCGGTCAGGCAGTTCATCGAGTTCGCGGTGAACATGCCCGAGCACGACCCGCACGTCGGGCACGCGGACCGCTCCACAATGGACAGCCCGTCCTCGTCGACGGCGGGGTTGGCCGAGGCGGAGATGCTGGTGATCAGGTCGGTCGGCGCGTGCGCGACACCGTCCACGACCACCGCCTTGCCCGCCTCCATCGGGCCGCCGGAGACGAACACCACCGGGATGTTCAGGCGCATCGCGGCGTTGAGCATGCCCGGGGTGATCTTGTCGCAGTTGGAGATGCAGACCAGCGCGTCGGCCTGGTGCGCGTTGACCATGTACTCGACCGAGTCGGCGATGATCTCGCGCGAGGGCAGCGAGTAGAGCATGCCGCTGTGCCCCATGGCGATGCCGTCGTCCACCGCGATCGTGTGGAACTCGCGCGCCACGCCACCGGCCTCGCGGATCGCCCCGGCCACGATGTCGCCGAGGTCCTTGAGGTGCACGTGCCCGGGCACGAACTGGGTGTAGGAGTTGGCGATCGCGACGATCGGCTTGCCGAAGTCGCCGTCGGTCAGCCCGGTGGCCCGCCAGAGGGACCGGGCGCCCGCGGCGTTGCGGCCATGGGTGGTTGTTCGGGAGCGCAGAGCAGGCATGGCAGCCAGGTTACGCCCGGTCCCGCGCGTCCCGATCAACCGGCGGCCCATCACACACCGAATTCGGCGCATCGCCTCGCCGCGGGACGAAAACCGCAGGTCAGCGCGGTGTTCAGAGAGTGAGAAGCGGCGTAACCGGGCGCAATGCCGTCGGATACGCGGCCGAAATACGCGATTCCTAGCTTTCGCCGCACCCGAGCGAAGGGATCGCACATGGGCCTCGCTGACAACCCGGAAATGGAAGACTACTCACTGCGGTACACCCCGGCGGCGTTCCGGAAGTGGTCGCCGTGGATGGTGTTCCTGTCCTGCCTCGTCGGCATCTCCGCGATGGCGGGCTACGCGCTCGACGCCGCGTTCGTCGACGCGTTCGGCTTCGCCAACGCGCTGACCGGCTTCCTGGTCGCCGCGGCCGTGACGCTGCCGCTGACCCTGGTGATCGCGTTCGCGATCGCCCGCGGGCACGTGGACATCGACCTGCTGACCCGCGGCTCCGGCTTCGGCTACCTCGGATCCACGCTGACCTCGCTGGTCTACGCCACCTACACGCTGATCTTCCTGGCCTACGAGGGCGCGATCATGGCGCAGGCGGTGACCGCGCTGACCGGGCTGGACATCCACCTGTCCTACGTCGTGGTGTCCGCGGTGATGATCCCGCTGACCCTGTACGGGATGACGTTCAGCGCGAAGTTCCAGGCCTGGACGTGGCCGGTGTGGATCGCGTTGATCGGGCTCGCGCTGGGCACGGCGGCGACCGCGCCGGACGCCGGGCACAACATGGTCCACCCGGCGACCGTCTCGCCGTCCGGCCTGGCCGGGATGACCGTGCTCGCGGTGTTCACCATCGCCGCCGCGCAGCTGTCGCTGGCCACCCAGGTCGGGGAGCAGGGCGACTACCTGCGGCTGATGCCCGACCCCGAACCCGGCAGGCGGGGACGGTGGCGGCTCGCGGTGATCATGGGCGGACCGGGCTTCGCGTTGTTCGCGGTGGGCATCTTCTTCGCCTCGACGCTGCTGGTCGGGTACGCCTCGACGAAGATCGGCGCCGACCACGTCGGCGTCCCGGTGGACCTGTTCACCGCCGTCTACGAGCGGCTGACCGGGAACCACACCGTCGCGCTGGTCCTCGCCGGCGTCCTGGTGCTGCTGTCCCAGATCAAGATCAACATCATGAACACCTACTCGGGGTCGCTGTCCTGGTCGAACTTCTTCTCCCGGCTGCTGCACCGCCACCCCGGGCGCGCCGCGTGGGTGTTCCTGCAGGTCGGGCTTTCCCTGGTGCTGATGGAGATCGACATCTTCAGCCACATCGTCGAGGTGCTCGCCTGGTACTCGAACGTCGGCGTCGCGTGGATCGCGGCGATGGTGTCCGACCTGGTGATCAACAAGCGCTGGCTGAAGCTGGCCCCGTCGCGGCTGGTGTTCCACCGCGCGCACCTCTACCACGTCAACCCGGTCGGCTTCGGGTCGATGATCGTGGCCGGGGCGGTGTCGATGGCCGCCTACTACGGCGCGTTCGGACCGACGGCGGCCGCGTTGTCGCCGTTCATCGCGCTGGGCGTCGCGGTGGTCCTGCCGCCGGTGGTCGCCGCCGCGACGCGCGGCCGCTGGTACATCGCGCGGGAGTCGGTGCTGCCCGCGGGCGCGGAACTGCCCTGCTCGGTGTGCGCGGGCAGCTACGACCGCGCGGACATGGCGACCTGCCCCTTCCACGGCGGCACGATCTGCTCCCTGTGCTGCTCGACCGAGGCCGCGTGCCGGGACGCCTGCAAACCCAGCGCGTGGCGGCCGCCCAAGGGTTCCGTGCCGCTCGGCATGCCGAAGTTCGCCCCCGACAAGGAACTGGAGGTCGCCTGATGGGCACCGCACTGCTGGTGGTGGACGTGCAGAACGGGTTCTGCCACCCGGACGGCTCGCTGCCGCGGCTGGGCCGGGAACTGGACGGCGCGGCGGCGGCGGTGGCGAACACCGCGGCCGCGGTGGCCCGGGCCAGGGAGGCGGGCGTGCCGGTGGTCTTCACCCGGCACGTCTACCGGCCCGGCCGCGTGGACGAGGGTCCCCGGCTGGCCGAGCTGTCCGGTGGGCTGGCCGGGCTGCACGGCCTGGAGGTGGGCACCTGGGACGCGGACGTGGTCGACGAGCTCGGTTGCACGGACGCGGACCTGGTGGTCGACAAGGCCCGCTTCGACGCGTTCCTGTGGACCTCGCTGGATCCGCTGCTCCAGGGGCTCGGCGTGACCGAGCTGGTGGTCTGCGGCGTGGTGACCAACATCTGCGTCGAGTCCACCGTGCGCGCGGCCTTCATGCGGGACTACCGCGTCACGCTGCTCGAGGACTGCTGCGCGGCGATGACCCGGCGGCAGCACGAGATCGGCGTCGAGGTCATGCGCGACATCGGGTTCGCCACGATCGCCTCGATCGGCGGCGGCTTCACCTTCGGCGCTGTCCCGGTGGCCGCGTGAGCAGCGGTAACACGGCGGTGATGCCGTGGAGACCGAGCGGCAAACGACGCTCCTTAGCGTCCCCGGGAATGAGGAGCGCGGCACAGCGGGGTCACGAGGTGCGCCGGTTGCGGGACATGCTCCGGGCGGCCGTCCAGGGCGGCCGCTACCCCGACGGGCAGCTGCCTGCCGAGGCCGAGCTGATGGCGGCGCACCACGCGTCCCGCGCCACCGTCCGGGAAGCGCTTTCCCTGCTGCGCGCGGAGGGGCTGATCGAGCGCGTCCAGGGCATCGGCACGCACGCGGTCGTCCGGCCCGCCGACGAACGGCTCGTCGAAGCCCACGGCGTGATCCGCCCGGACCAGCACAGCCTGCTCAACCGCCGGACCCGGCCCCGGCTGCTCGACCGCTCCGAGATCGCCGCGCCCGCCGTGGTCGCCGACCGGCTCGGCGTGCCTGTCGGGACCCCGTGCCTGCGCCTGGAGTACGTCGCGCTGCACCAGGAGGAGCCGGTCTGGCTCGCCACCAACTACGCCCTCTTCCCGGAGGCCGCGCGGTTGCGGGACTGCCCGTTCGTCACCGACTGGTACGCGCTCATGGCGGACGCCGGTGTCGAGTTCGGACAGTCCGAGTTCATCATCGGCGCCGAGCCGGCCGACCCGCTCGTCGCCGCCGTGCTCGGCATCGCGCCCGGCGCGCCCGTCCTGGTCACCGAGCAGACCATCGCCGACCCCGCCGGGCGCCTGTTCGACCTGGCCTTCATCCACACCCGCGCCGACCGGTTCCGGTTCGTCTCGCGCGGCACCCGAGTCCCCGGGAGGGAAGCATGATCCACACCGTCACCGACGCCGCCGCCGCGCTGCGGGCAGGCGCCACCACGTCCGTCGCGCTCACCGAAGCGGCCATCGCGGCCGCCGACCGCCACGACGCGGAGATCGGCACCTACCTGCACCGGCTCGACGACTACGCGCTCGAGCGCGCCGCGGAGGCCGACGCCGAACTGGCCCGCGGTGTGGACCGCGGCCCGCTGCACGGGATCCCGTTCGGCGTGAAGGACAACATCGCGATGGCCGAGGGCCCGACGACCGCGCAGAGCCTGGTGCTCGACCCGGCGTGGGGCGCGGGCCGGGACGCGCCCGTCGTCGCCCGGCTCAAGGCCGCCGGCGCGGTCATCACGGGCAAGACCTCGACGATGGAGTTCGCCTGCGGGATGCCGGACGACACCAAGCCGTTCCCCGTGCCGCGCAACCCCTGGAACCCGGACACCTGGCCCGGCGGGTCCAGTTCCGGCACCGGCAGCGGGGTCGCGGCCGGGATGTTCCTGGCCGGGCTGGGCACCGACACCGCGGGCAGCATCCGCATCCCGGCCGCGTTCTGCGGGGTCAGCGGCCTGATGCCGACGTTCGGCCGGGTGCCGAAGTCCGGCTGCGTGCCGCTGGGCTACAGCCTCGACCACATCGGACCGCTGGCGCGCTCCGCGCGGGACTGCGCCGCGGTGCTGGAAGTGCTGGCCGGCCTGGACACCAGCGACCCGGACTGCGTGGACGCGCCGTTCAGCGCGCCCGCCTTCGACGGCGACCTGTCCGGCCTGCGCGTCGGCGTGGTGCGCGAAGGGCACTTCCCGGACCACGCGGACCCCGCGCTGGCCGGCGCGTTCGACGCGGCCGTCGCGGTGCTCGCCGAGCAGGGCGCGACGGTCGTCGAGGTCACGCTGCCGTACTGGACCGAGATGATCACCGCGGACATGGTGACCATGGGCTGTGAGGCGCTGGCCTACCACCGCAACGACCTCGCCGGCCGCTGGGGCGACTACTACGCGGCCACACGCGCGATGCTGGTGACCGGCGCGATGGCGTCCGGCGCGGACTACGTGCAGGCCCAGCGGGTGCGCCGGGTCGCGCAGGACGCGCTGGCCCGGTTGTTCGAGACGGTCGACGTGATCGCCGCGCCGACCGCCGCGGTCGGGGCGCCGGCCTTCGACAGCATCACCACGCCCGGCGGGGGAGTCGACGTGAGCGAGCTGTTCTCGCTGATCTTCACGCCGTACTGGGACAGCGTCGGCAACCCGGTGCTGGCCGTGCCCATGGGTTTCACCGCGGACGGGATGCCGTTGTCCCTGCAGTTGGCCGGTCCGGCCTTCGGCGAAGCGGCGATCCTGCGCGCGGGCGACGCGTTCCAGCAGAGCACCGACTGGCACCTGCGGGTGCCGCGGCCGGCCGGCGTGGCCGCCGCCTGAAAGGAGAGACGATGGACGACCTGACGATGGTGCGCGGCCTGCTCGACGCCGCCGGGATCACCGCGAGCGAGGCGGAACTGGCCGCCTACGTCCCGGCCTACGTGGGACAGCGCGCGTCGCTCGACGCCCTCTACGACGTGCCGGAAGCCCGCTACACCGACCCGGCGCTGCGCTTCCGCGCCGGCGCCCGCATCGAGGACTGGGCCCGCTAGTCCGTCGCCTCGTCCTCGGCGTCCAGGTCGTCGGTCAGGCCGCTCGGGTCCTTCATGCGGCCCTCGCTGACCAGGGAGATCACCGGCAGGTGGCGGGTGCGGACGGACGGCAGCGGGACCTCGCTGCCGTCCGTCAGCACCGCGCGGACCTTGGCCTTGTCGTTGATCGCCAGCCCCTTGAGCGAGGACCACGGCAGTTCGCGGTGGCCGAACACCGTCCGCACGTCCAGGCCGCGCGCGGAGGCGACCGTGCGGGTGCGCACCACGAAGACGAACAACCCGATCGGGATGACGTACATCAGCCACAGCCCCGGCACGTCGGCGAAGGCGGCGGGGATCATGCAGACCGCCAGGAACACGACGGCGAGCAGGGTGATCAGCGGAACGCGGAAGATCGCCTTCCGGCCCTCTTGCTGGGTTTCGGCCACGCCACCATGGTGCCTCCCGCCCACCGGGACGCCACGGCCGGGTGCGCCCAGTATCCGGGATCACCGTCCCGCAGAGTTGACACTGTTCGACGCGACCCGATAACGTCACCGCCGTGAACCCGCAGATTGGCCTCGTACTTCCCCCGCGCGTCGACGCGTAGGGACCATCGAACCCACTGCGTCGACGCGCGACCCTCGTGCGACCTGGAAAGGTCGGCGGGGGTTTTTTGTTGCCCACCGCCAGCCCCGAACCCCACCACCCGACGAGAAGCCCGACGAGACCCACGAGGCAGAACTGATGACAAGCGCCACGTCGCGATCGGAAACGAAACCCGGAGCGAATCCGGCCGCCGCGTCGCCGGCCCAGCTCGGCAGCCGCCCCAAGCCAGCCCCGCCCGCAGGCACGCCGGTCCGGGTGACCGGCGCGCAGTCGCTGGTGCGCTCGCTCGAGGCGATGGGCGTCGAGGTGGTCTTCGGCATTCCGGGTGGCACCATCCTGCCTGCCTACGACCCGCTCCTGGACTCGACGAAGGTGCGGCACGTCCTGGTCCGCCACGAGCAGGGCGCCGGGCACGCGGCCACCGGGTACGCGCAGGCCACCGGCAAGGTCGGCGTGTGCATGGCGACCTCCGGTCCCGGCGCGACCAACCTGGTCACCCCGCTGGCCGACGCGAACATGGACTCCGTCCCGGTCGTCGCGATCACCGGCCAGCAGACCCGGCCGCTGATCGGCACCGACGCGTTCCAGGAAGCCGACATCTGCGGCATCACGATGCCGATCACCAAGCACAACTTCCTGGTCACCGACCCCATCGACATCCCGCGCGTGATCGCCGAGGCGTTCCACCTCGCCTCCACCGGCCGCCCCGGCCCGGTCCTGGTCGACATCCCCAAGGACGTGCTGCAGGAGACCACCTCGTTCTCCTGGCCCCCGGAGCTGCACCTGCCCGGCTACCGG
Organism: Amycolatopsis sp. ATCC 39116; assembly: GCF_000231075.2. Classification (NCBI taxonomy): domain Bacteria; kingdom Bacillati; phylum Actinomycetota; class Actinomycetes; order Pseudonocardiales; family Pseudonocardiaceae; genus Amycolatopsis; species Amycolatopsis sp. ATCC 39116. The sequence goes on from NZ_AFWY03000050.1 coordinate 21,606, forward strand.
CCGACGCTGCGCCCGCACGGCAAGCAGGTCCGCGAGGCCGCGCGGCTCATCGCGCAGGCCCGCCGCCCGGTCCTCTACGTCGGCGGCGGCGTGATCAAGGCGCAGGCCCACGCGCAGCTGAAGGAGCTGGCCGAGCTGACCGGCATCCCCGTGGTCACCACGCTGATGGCCCGCGGCGCGTTCCCCGACTCGCACCAGCAGCACCTGGGCATGCCCGGCATGCACGGCTCGGTCGCCGCGGTCGCCGCGATGCAGCGCGCCGACCTGCTGGTCGCGCTCGGCGCCCGGTTCGACGACCGGGTGACCGGCCAGCTGTCGTCGTTCGCGCCGGAGGCCAAGGTCGTCCACGCCGACATCGACCCGGCCGAGATCTCCAAGAACCGCAAGGCCGACGTGCCGATCGTCGGGGACTGCGCGGAGATCATCACCGAGCTGATCGACGCGGTGAAGGCCGAGACCGACCGCATCGGCGAGCCGGACCTGGCCCCGTGGTGGACGCAGATCGACGCGTGGCGCCAGACCTTCCCGGCGGGCTACGAGTGGCCCTCCGACGGCACCCTGTCGCCGCAGTACGTCATCGAGCGCATCGGCCAGATCGTCGGCCCGGACGCCGTCTACACCGCGGGTGTCGGCCAGCACCAGATGTGGGCCGCGCAGTTCATCAAGTACGAGAACCCGCGCACCTGGCTCAACTCCGGCGGCCTCGGCACCATGGGCTACGCGGTGCCCGCCGCGATGGGCGCCAAGTTCGGCGTGCCGGACAAGCAGGTGTGGGCCATCGACGGTGACGGCTGCTTCCAGATGACCAACCAGGAGCTGGCCACCTGCGCCATCGAGGGTGCGCCGATCAAGGTCGCCGTCATCAACAACGGCAACCTGGGCATGGTCCGCCAGTGGCAGAACCTGTTCTACGCCGAGCGGTACTCCAACACCGACCTCGGCACCCACAAGCACCGGATCCCGGACTTCACGCTGCTGGCCGAGGCGCTGGGCTGCGCGGGCCTGCGGTGCGAGACCAAGGACGAGGTCGACGACGTCATCCGCCGCGCGATGGAGATCAACGACCGCCCCGTCGTGATCGACTTCGTGGTCGGCAAGGACGCCCAGGTCTGGCCCATGGTGGCGGCCGGGACCGGCAACGACGAGATCATGGCCGCGCGCGGCATCCGCCCGCTGTTCGAGGACGACGAGGTTTCGCAGTGACCAGGCATACGCTGTCCGTGTTGGTGGAGAATGTCCCCGGGGTGCTCGCCAGAGTCGCCGGGTTGTTCTCCCGCCGCGGTTTCAACATCGAGTCCCTCGCCGTCGGGCCCACGGAAAACCCCGAGGTGTCCCGGATGACGATCGTGGTCGCCGTTGAGGAGCTACCGCTCGAACAGGTGACCAAGCAGCTCAACAAGCTGGTCAACGTCATCAAGATCGTGGAGCTCGAGCCCGCCTCGTCGGTGCAGCGCGAACTGCTGCTCGTCAAGGTGCGGGCCGATGCCACCGTGCGCAGCCAGGTCCTCGAGACCGTCCAGCTGTTCCGTGCGAAGGTGGTCGACGTGTCGCCCGAGGCGCTCACCATCGAGGCCACCGGCACCGGTGACAAGCTCGGTGCCCTTCTGCGCATGCTGGAGCCGTACGGCGTGCGTGAGATCGTGCAGTCCGGCATGGTCGCGGTCGGCCGGGGTCCCCGGTCGATCACCGCCTCCGCGCCCCGCTAGCAGTTTTTTAGAACCGAAAGGAATCAGTTCCCCTCATGTCAGTCGAAATCTTCTACGACGACGACGCCGATCTCAGCATCATCCAGGGTCGCAAGGTCGCCGTGATCGGTTACGGCAGCCAGGGCCACGCGCACGCGCTGAGCCTGCGCGACTCCGGGGTCGATGTGCGCATCGGTCTTCCGGAGGGGTCGAAGTCGCGCGCGAAGGCCGAGGAGGAGGGCCTGCGGGTGCTCACCCCGGCGGAGGCGTCCGCCGAGGCCGACCTGATCATGATCCTCGCGCCGGACACCAAGCAGCGCTTCATCTACAGCGAGGACATCGAGCCGAACCTGAAGGACGGCGACGCCCTGTTCTTCGGTCACGGCTTCAACATCCGCTACGAGCTGATCAAGCCGCCGGCCAATGTGGACGTGGCGATGGTGGCGCCGAAGGGTCCGGGTCACCTGGTCCGCCGCCAGTTCGTCGACGGCAAGGGCGTGCCCGCCCTGATCGCGGTCGAGCAGGACGCCTCCGGCAACGCCCAGGCGCTCGCGCTGTCCTACGCCGCCGCCATCGGCGGCGCCCGCGCCGGTGTCATCAAGACGACCTTCAAGGAGGAGACCGAGACCGACCTGTTCGGTGAGCAGGCCGTCCTCTGCGGTGGCGCCTCCGCGCTGGTGCAGACCGGGTTCGAGGTGCTGACCGAGGCCGGTTACGCGCCCGAGATCGCCTACTTCGAGGTGCTGCACGAGCTGAAGCTCATCGTCGACCTCATGTACGAGGGTGGCATCGCCCGGATGCGCTACTCGATCTCCGACACCGCCGAGTACGGCGACCTCACCCGCGGCCCGCGTGTCATCACGCCCGCGGTGAAGGAGGAGATGAAGAAGATCCTGGGCGAGATCCAGGACGGCACCTTCGCCCGCGAGTGGGTCGGCGAGGACGAGGCAGGCCGCGCCAACTTCCGCAAGCTGCAGGAAGCCGGCGAGCAGCACCCGATCGAGGAGACCGGGAAGAAGCTGCGCGGCCTGATGTCGTGGGTCGACCGGCCGATCACCGAGACCGCCTGAGTTTCCCGGTGAGGAAGGGACCGCTCCGGGGTGCGCCCCCGGGGCGGTCCCTTTTCGTTTCCGGAGTTACCGTGATCACGTGGACGACAAGGTGCGGGTTCGCGAGGAACTGGATCTCACCGGGGCGCGGTGGCAGGCCACGGACGGTGAACTGGAGTTCGCGCAGGTCGAGCACGTCGACGGTCTCGTCTACACGGCGCTGCGCAAGGCGACCGACCCGGACGGGCCGGTCCTGGTCTTCACACCGTCCGAATGGGACGCGTTCGTCGCCGGTGCCCGGGACGGCGAGTTCCACGACCTGGCGGGGCTGACCGCGGACTGAGCGGCCGCCGTCAGAGCAGCAGGCCGGCCAGCCGCCGCCAGCCGGCCAGGGGCAGGCCGGGCTCGTCGGTGATCACCTGCAGGCACACGTGGTCCGCGCCGGCGTCGAGGTGGGCCTTGACCCGGCCGGCGATCTCCTCCTCGCCGATCGCGATGACGGCCTCGACCAGCCGGGTGCTGCCCGCGAGGTCGTCGTCGGTGAAGCCGAGGCGCTTGAGGTTGACGCGGTGGTGCTCGGCCCGTTCGAGGTAGAAGCCCACCTCCGCGCGGGCGATGTCCAGGCCCCGCTCGCGGTCGAGCACCACGCCCTGCTCGACCGCCAGGTAGGCGTCCGGCCCGAGGGTCTCCCGCGCCAGCGCGGTGTGCTCCGGCGGCACGAAGTACGGGTGGGCGCCGTCGGTGCGTTCGGCGGCCAGCCGCAGCATGCGCGGGCCGAGCGCGGCGAGCACCCGCCGTGCCGGTGGCGCCGGTTCGGGGCTGGTGAACTCCACCGCGTCCATCTCGTCCAGGTAGGCGCGGATGCTCTCGACCGGGCGCGCGCCGCGCGCGTGCCCGCCGAGGCCCAGCACGAACCGGCCGGGGTAGGCCTCGGCCAGTGCGCGCGCCCCGCCCGCGACGCCGGCCGGACTGCGCCGGTCGAAGCGGGCGACGCCGGTGGCGACGGTGATGCGCGAGGTCGCGCCCAGCAACAGGGCGGCCTGGGTGAGCGCCTCGCGCCCCGGGTACTCGCCGAACCACAGGCTGTCGAACCCGAGCTCCTCGATCTCGGCCGCCGCCTCGCGGACCTGGCCGATCGGCGCGGCGTCGAAGGCGAAGGTCCAGATGCCGATGCTCACGCGGCCACCCCCGGCAGCGCCGGGGCGAGACGCGCCAGCTGGTCCACCGCGCCGGGCAGATCCGCCGCGGTGGGGGAGATCAGCACCTGGTCCGCGCCCGCGTCCAGCTGCCGGCCGGCGCCGTGGCCGAATGTCCGCCCTGGCACCCCGTCGGTGCCGACCCGCGGGATCTGCCCCACTGACGATCGCGCCGTGGCGGGCTGCGCATCGAGCTCCCGGCGCGGGCTCAGCAGCTCGTCCTGGCCGTACAACGCGGTGCGCAGACGGTAGTCCCGCATCCCGCGCGGTGGATTCGCGAACGACTGCCCGAGGCTCGCGGCCTGGAACGGGTGCCCGATCCCCAGCCCGAGCACGAACCGCCCGGGGTGGGCCTCGGCGACGGTGCGCGCCGCCGCCTGCGCGGTCACCGCCGGCCGCGACCACACGTTCGCGATCCCGGTGCCCACGGTGATCCGCCCGGTCGCGCCGAGGAAGACCGCGGACCGCGCGAACGCGTCCCGTCCGCCGACGGTCTCGCCCATCCACACCGACGCGTAACCGAGCTCGTCGATCCGCGCCGGCTGCTCCCGTTCCACGTCGGCGGTCACCGGGTTCCCGCCGTAGAGCCACACACCCACTGAACTCATCGAGATCCTTTCGGAGGGGTCCTCCGGTTCACTGTACGGAGGCGCCCTCCGGTTTGTCACGCCTAAAGTGAATCGTGATGAGCAGCACCCGTCCCCTCCGCGCCGACGCCCGCCGCAACTACGAGCGCCTCCTGGCGGAGGCCCACACGGCCTTCGCCGAGTTCGGTGTGGACGCCTCGCTGGAAGAGATCGCGCGCCGCGCCGGGGTCGGGATCGGGACGCTCTACCGGCACTTCCCGACCAGGGAGGCGCTGCTGGTGGCCTTGCTCGGCGAGCGGTTCGAGGCGCAGGCCCGCGCCGCCGAAGAACTCCTCGAAGACCGGGACCCGCTGGACGCCCTGCGCACCTTCGCGCGGAGCCTGCTCGACGCCGCCACCACGTTCCGCGGCCTGGCCGACGCCACCGCGGAGGCGCTCAACGACGAGACCTCGGACCTCCACGCCGCCTGCGCCGGGATGCGCGCGGCGGTCGCGCGACTCGTCGCCCGCGCGCAGGAATCCGGTCAGCTGCGCGCGGACCTCAAGCCCGACGAGGTGTTGCTGATGGTGCACGCGGCGGGGTGGGCCGGTGAGCACGCGGGCACCCCGGACCGGCTCCTCGATCTCGTCTTCGCCGGGTTGCGCTCCCGTTAACAGGCCCGGTGAGCAGCGCGACTAGACTCGCGGGCGTCGTTTGAGCCCAGCCGCGTCAACGGGAGCCCCATCGTGACCAACCCCAGCAAGCCGGTCGTCCTCATCGCCGAAAAGCTCGCCCCGTCCACGCTGGCCGTGTTCGGCGACGAGGTCGAGGTCCGGCACGTGGACGGCACCGACCGCCCCGCTCTGCTGGAGGCCGTGAAGTCCGCCGACGCGCTGCTGGTCCGCTCCGCCACCAAGGTGGACGCCGAGGTGCTGGCCGCCACCACGCGCCTGAAGGTCGTCGCCCGCGCCGGTGTCGGCCTGGACAACGTCGAGGTGCCCGCCGCCACCGCGCGCGGTGTGCTCGTGGTGAACGCCCCGACCTCGAACATCGTCTCGGCCGCCGAGCACGCCGTCGCGCTGCTGCTTGCCGTGGCCCGCCGCGTGCCCGCCGCCGACCAGAGCCTGCAGGGTGGCGCCTGGAAGCGCAGCCAGTTCACCGGTGTCGAGCTGAACGGCAAGACCGTCGGTGTCGTCGGCTTCGGCAAGATCGGGCAGCTGTTCGCGCAGCGCCTCGCCGCGTTCGACACCAAGATCGTCGCCTACGACCCGTACGTCCCGGCCGCCCGCGCCGCCCAGCTCGGCGTCGAGATGCTCAGCCTCGACGAGCTGCTCGCGCGCGCCGACATGATCTCGATCCACCTGCCGAAGACCCCGGAGACCAAGGGCCTGATCGACGCCGAGGCGCTGAAGAAGACCAAGCCGGGCGTGATCATCGTCAACGCCGCGCGCGGTGGCCTTGTCGACGAGGACGCGCTGGCCGAGGCCATCCGCAACGGCCACGTCGGCGGCGCCGGCATCGACGTGTTCGTCACCGAGCCGACCACCGAGAGCCCGCTGTTCGGCCTTCCCAACGTCGTCGTCACCCCGCACCTGGGCGCCTCGACCGCCGAGGCGCAGGACCGCGCGGGCACCGACGTCGCCCGGTCGGTGCTGCTCGCCCTGCGCGGCGACTTCGTGCCGGACGCGGTGAACGTCGCCAGCGGTGGCGTGGTGGGCGAGGAGGTCCGCCCGTACCTGCCGCTGACCCAGAAGCTGGGCACCGTGCTGGCCGCGCTGAGCCAGAAGGCGCCGTCGGCGGTCACCGTCGAGGTGCGCGGCGAGCTGTCGTCGGAGGACGTCAGCGTGCTGTCGCTGGCCGCCCTGCGGGGCGTGTTCGCCGGCGTGGTCGAGGACCAGGTCACGTTCGTCAACGCGCCGCGCCTCGCCGAGGAGTTCGGTGTGCGCACCGAGATCGTCACCGAGCCGGAGAGCCCGAACTGGCGCAGCCTGGTCACCGTGCGCGCGGTGCACGACGACGGCACCACGCTGTCGGTGTCGGGTTCGGTCACCGGCAACAACCAGGTGGAGAAGCTGGTGGAGGTCAACGGCCGCCACTTCGACCTGCGCGCCGAGGGCCACATGCTGCTCCTGGAGTACCCGGACCGCCCGGGCATCATGGGCCGCGTCGGCACCCTGCTGGGTGAGGCCTCGGTCAACATCGAGGCGGCGCAGATCAGCCAGACCACCGACCGGTCGGACGCGGTGATGATCCTGCGCGTCGACCGCGAGGTGGACTCCCACCTGCTGGAGCCGATCGCCGCGACCGTGGGCGCGCGCACCATCCGCGCCGTCACGTTCGCATAACGCGCACTACCTCCCAAAGTCGGATTACTCCGATGCGCTCTAGGCGCATCGCGGGAGCACCGGCTAAGTTCGCACCCTCGCCTTGATCGGAGTGAGGGTGCGAACAAGCATGAGAAACACGACCCGGCGGTCGCTCGCCGCCGTCTTCGCCGCCGCGCTCGCCGCGACCGGTTTCGCGTCGGGCAGCGCGGCGGCCCAGGACGAGCCGCTGGCGGCGGGCAAGCCCGTGGCCAAGGTGTCCGCGGACGGCCTGCAGGGCAAGCTGTCCCCACGGCTGGCCTCGGCCAAGGGCCGGACGACCGCCTTCATCGAGCTGACCCAGCAGCCCGCGGTGGACGCGTTCAACGCCGAGCGCGGCGCGGGCAAGGACCGCGCCAGGCAGGCGGCGAACAACGCGCGCGCCGGCGTCGCCGGGGTGGTGAACTCCGTGCTGGGCCAGCTGCGTTCGCTCGACGCGGGCACCGAGGTGCTCTACTCGACCGCGAACGCCGTGTCCGGTGTCGTGGTGACCGCCGACGCCGCGAAGATCCGCGAGCTGGCCGCCCGCCCGGACGTCGCGTCGATCCGTACCGTCGTGCCGAAGACGCGCAGCAACTCGAGCGCCGCTCAGCTGACCAACACGCTCAACGCGTGGCAGCAGACCGGCCGCCTCGGCGACGGCATCAAGGTCGGGGTCATCGACGACGGCATCGACTACACCCACGCCGACTTCGGCGGCCCCGGCACGAAGGAGGCCTACGACTCGGTCGACCGGGACGCGCCGACGCCGCTGTTCCCCAACGCCAAGGTGGTCGGCGGCACCGACCTGGTCGGCGACGAGTACGACGCCGGCACCGAGGGCGCCGACACCCCCAAGCCGGACCCCAACCCGATCGCCTGCGGCGAGCACGGCACGCACGTCGCAGGCACGGTCGGCGGCTACGGCGTCAACGCCGACGGCAGCACCTTCACCGGTGACTACTCGAAGCTGACCACCGAGTCGCTGAACGCCATGAAGATCGGCCCTGGCATGGCGCCCAAGGCCTCCCTGTACGCGATCAAGGTGTTCGGCTGCGAGGGCTCCACCGACGTCACGTCGCAGGCGCTGGACTGGGCGCTGGACCCCAACGGCGACGGTGACTTCGACGACCGCCTCGACATCGTCAACCTGTCGCTGGGCAGCGACTTCGGCGCGCCCGACGACCCGGACTCGCTGTTCGTGCGCAAGCTGGCCGCGAACAACGTCCTGTCCGTCATCGCCGAGGGCAACGGCGGCGACCTCTACGACGTCGGCGGCTCGCCGGGCAACACGCCCGAGGCGCTGACCGTGGCGTCCAGCCGGGACGTCTCCGTCCTGCGTGACGCGGCGGACGTGACCGCCCCGGCCGGTGTGGCCGGCCCGAAGGGCGGCCAGTACAGCCAGAACTACACCGGCTACGACACCCTCGACCGCACCGCGGCGGTGGCGAAGCTGTCCTCGGCGAACGCCGACGGCTGCGCGCCCTACTCCGACGCCGACAAGGCCGCGGTCGCGGGCAAGTACGCGTGGCTGGAGTGGGACGACAACGACGCCACCCGCGCCTGCGGTTCGGCCGCGCGGGCCAACAACGCGCAGGCCGCCGGCGCCGCCGGTGTGCTGCTGTCGTCGAGCCTGGAGCACTTCGCCGCTGGCATCGCGGGCAACTCGGCCATCCCGATGTTCCAGTTCACGGCGTCGGCGACCAGCCAGATCCGCCCGGCGCTGGACGCGGGCACGCTGACCGTCCGCCTGTACGGGGCAGGCCGGGCGAGCCTGCAGACCTACGACCCGGCGATCGTGGACACCCCGAGCTCGTTCACCTCGCGCGGCGTGCGCGGCCCGGCCGTCAAGCCGGACGTGTCCGCGCCCGGTGACACGATCTCGTCGGCCCTGCGCGGCAGCGGCAACAACCGCACCGTCCTGTCCGGCACGTCGATGGCGACGCCGCTGACCGCCGGTGTCACCGCGCTGCTGCGCCAGGCGCACCCCGACTGGTCCGTCGAGGAGATCAAGGCCCTGGTGATGAACACCGCCGGGCACGACATCGTCGCCGGCGGCAAGACCTACGCGCCGCAGCGCGTCGGCGCCGGGCGGCTGGACACCCAGGCCGCGCTGAACGACCAGGTGCTGGCCTACTCGCGGGACGACCGGGGCGCGGTCAGCGTCACCTTCGGCACCGTCGAGGTGGACCGGCCGACCACGCTCACCAAGACCATCCAGGTGGTCAACAAGGGCGACAGCTGGGCGCGCTACGCCGTGGCCTACGAGGGCATCACCAACCTGCCCGGCGTGCAGTACCAGCTGTCGGACCGCTCGGTGACGGTGCCGCCGCGCGGCACCGCGTCGGTCCGCGTCACGCTGCGGATCACCGATCCCACGGCGCTGCGCAAGGTCATCGACCCGACGGTCGCGACCGAGCAGGCCGGGATGGCCCGCCAGTTCGTCGCCGACGCCTCCGGCCGGGTCGTGCTCACCCCGCCGCCCGGCGGCAACAGCCCGGCGCTGCGCGTGCCGGTCTACGCGGCGCCGAAGCCGGTGTCGTCGATCGACACCCCGAAGTCGCTGAACTTCACGGCCGACACCGCGCGCTTCACGCTCACCGGCCGCGGCGTCGACCAGGGCACCGGGAGCCAGCGCTACGAGTCGCTGATCAGCGTGCTGGAGCTGCAGGGCGAGTCCCCGCGGCTGCCCGAGTGCCGCGGCAGGCTGACCGACGGCTGCACCATCAACGAGACGGCCAAGGCCGGTGACCTGCAGTACGTCGGCGCGGCGTCCACCATCGCGCAGGCGCGGCAGGCCGGCCACGCCGACCAGGCGCTGCTCGCCTTCGGGATCTCGACCTGGGGCAACTGGGCGAACCTGGGCAGCAACACGATCCCGTTCGTCGACATCGACACCACCGGCGACGGCGTGCCCGACTTCGAGTCCTACGTCACGAAGGCGAGCGGCACCGACGTCTGGCTGGTCAACACCGTGGACCTGAACGCCGAGGGCTTCCCCACCGTGGACGTCCAGGCGGTCAACGGCCAGCTCGGTGACGTGGACACCAACGTGTTCGACACCAACGTCGTGCTGCTGCCGGTCAGCATCACGGCGCTGGGCATCGACCCGGCCGCGGCCTCCCACAAGATCAGCTACACCGTCGGCACCACCGGGTACTACGTGGCGCCCAGCAGCGAGAACGGGCTCATCGACGCCATCGGCACGCCGATGACGTTCGACGCGCTCGCGCCGGCCTACTCGGTCGCCGGGGCCAACGGCTCCGCGCTGATGTACTCGGCCAAGCCCGGCACGGCGCTCGACGTCACGCGCAACCCGGCGTCGGCCGACACGGTCCTCGGGCTGCTCGCGCTGAAGCACCACAACGGCAACGGCAACCGGGTGAGCGTGATCCGGGTGAACGGGGGTAGCAGGCCCTGACGACCGGGGCCGCTCCACCATCCGGGTGTCTCACTTCTCGGGAGATTCCGTCATAAGGGTGGTGCCGCTTCGGCTCGTTGGCGACAGCCGGTAACCTGCCGTCGCTGGAGTATGTGGGCAAACGGGTGCGAACGAGCCCCGTGGCCCTGATCGACGGAGGTGTCTGATGCGGCTGGCGGTGATCCCAGGTGATGGGATCGGACCCGAAGTGATCACCGAGGCCCTGAAGGTACTCGGCGAGGTCGCTCCCACAGTGGAGTACACGAACTACGACCTCGGCGCGGCCCGCTGGCACGCCACCGGCGAGCTGCTCCCCGAGTCGGTCCTCGGCGAGCTCCGGCAGCACGACGCCATCCTGCTGGGCGCGGTCGGCGACCCGACCGTGCCCAGCGGGATCCTGGAGCGGGGCCTGCTGCTCCGCCTGCGGTTCGAGCTGGACCACCACGTGAACCTGCGCCCGGCCAAGCTGTACCCGGGCGTGCGCGGCCCGCTGGCCGACAGCAACGCCGAGATCGACATGGTGGTCGTGCGCGAGGGCACCGAGGGCCCGTACGCCGGCAACGGCGGCCTGCTGCGCAAGGACACCGAGCACGAGATCGCCACGGAGGTCAGCGTCAACACCGCGTTCGGCATCCGCCGCGTGGTGTCCGACGCGTTCAAGCGGGCCGAGGAGCGGCCGCGCAAGCACCTCACGCTGGTGCACAAGACCAACGTGCTGCTGCACGCCGGTTCGCTGTGGTCGCGGATCGTCGAGGAGGTGTCGCTCGAGCACCCGGAGGTCACGGTCTCCTACTCGCACGTCGACGCCGCGACGATCCACATGGTCACCGACCCCGGCCGCTTCGACGTGATCGTCACCGACAACCTGTTCGGCGACATCATCACCGACCTGGCGGCCGCCGTGACCGGTGGCATCGGCCTCGCGGCCAGCGGCAACCTGGACATCACGCGCCGCAACCCGAGCATGTTCGAGCCGGTGCACGGCAGCGCGCCGGACATCGCCGGGCAGGGCATCGCCGACCCGACCGCCGCGGTGCTTTCGGTGTCGCTGCTGCTGGACCACCTCGGCCAGCGCGAGGCGGCGCGCCGCATCGAGGCGTCCGTCGCCTTCGACCTGGCGACCCGCGACCAGGCCAACCCGGGCACCACCCAGGCGATCGGCGACCGCCTGGCGGCCCTGGTCTCGTCGAACACGCGACCGGTCGCCTGATCGTTTCCCGCGCCGTGGAGGCCATCCCCGCACCGGGGGTGGCCTCCGCCGCATTTTTGCCCTTTCGCGCACCGGTGTGGCATGATGCGGGCATGGCTTCCTCTTTCGCCGTGATCATTATCGGCAGGCGCGCCGGGTAGTGTCCGCATCGGACACCTGGCGCGCAGACCTCTCGCATCCGCGGGAGGTTTTTTTGTTGCCCGAGAAGCCTTCCACCACGCAAGGAGACGACCGTGACCCGCACGGAGCCAGCCGGACTGCCGCTCGGTGACGACTTCCACCTGTACGACACGACTTTGCGGGACGGCGCCCAGCGCGAGGGCATCTCCTACTCGGTGGCGGACAAGCTCGCCGTCGCGCGCCTGCTGGACGAGCTGGGTGTGGGCTTCATCGAGGGCGGCTGGCCGGGCGCGCTGCCGAAGGACACCGAGTTCTTCGCCCGCGCCGCGGACGGGGAGCTGATCCTCAAGCACGCGGCGCTCGTTGCGTTCGGGTCGACGCGCAAGGCGGGCGCGAAGGCGGCGGAGGACGCCCAGGTGCGGGCGCTGCTCGACTCGCGGGCGCCGGTGGTGACGCTGGTCGCGAAGTCCGACCGCCGCCACATCGAGCGCGCGCTGCGCGTCGACGTCGACGAGGCCTGCGCGATGGTCGCCGACACCGTGTCGTTCCTGGTCGGCGAGGGCCGCCGCGTGTTCCTCGACGCCGAGCACTTCTTCGACGGCTACGCCTTCGACCCGGACACCGCGCTGCGCGTGCTGGAAGCCGGGTTCACCGCGGGCGCCGACGTCGTCGTGCTGTGCGACACCAACGGCGGCCAGCTGCCGCTCGGGATCGCCGAAACCGTGCGGGAAGTCGCCGCCCGCACCGGTTTCCGGCTCGGCATCCACTGCCAGGACGACACTTCCTGCGCCGTCGCCAACAGCATCGCGGCGGTGCAGGCCGGCGCGACGCACGTGCAGTGCACCGCGAACGGGTACGGGGAGCGGGCCGGCAACGCCGACCTGTTCGCCGTGACGGGAAACCTCGTGGCCAAGCTCGGCATGGACGTGCTCCCCACCGGGGGCGCCGCCGAGCTGACCCGCGTCTCCCATGCCCTTGCCGAAATCGCGAACATCGCACCCGACACCCACCAGGCCTACGTCGGGTCGTCGGCCTTCGCCCACAAGGCGGGGCTGCACGCGAGCGCGATCAAGGTGGATCCGTTGCTGTACAACCACATCGATCCATCTTCCGTCGGCAACGACATGCGGGTCCTGGTCACCGAGATGGCCGGCAGGGCCAGCCTGGAGCTCAAGGGACGTGAGCTCGGGGTGGACCTTGCCGGCCGGCCTGAGGCGGTCACCAGCGTGGTGGCGAAGGTGAAGGAGCTGGAGGCCGAGGGCTGGTCGTTCGAGGCCGCCGACGCGTCGCTGGAACTGCTGCTGCGCAAGGAGGTCGACGGCCCGGCCGAGCCGCCGTTCACGCTGGAGTCCTACCGCGTGGTGCTGGACCACCGCGGTGACGGGGAGGTGATCTCCGAGGCGACGGTGAAGGTGCACGTCGCGGGGGAGCGGGTGATCGCGACCGCGGAGGGCAACGGCCCGGTGCACGCGCTGGACGCGGCGCTGCGGAAGGCGCTGTCCCCGGCGCTGTCCTGGTTGGACAGTGTCGAGCTGTCGGACTACAAGGTGCGGATCCTGCCGAGCCACCCGGGCACCGACGCGGTGACGCGGGTGCTGCTGAAGTCCAGCGACGGCGACCAGGAGTGGACCACGGTCGGCGTGCACGGCAGCATCGTCGAGGCGAGCTGGCTCGCCCTGTGCGACGCCCTGGTGCACAAGAGCATGCGCGGCTAGGACTCTGTTTCGGGATGCTTGCGGGCCGGTGCGGGTGGCGGCCCCTCCCGCCAGCCCGCCACCGCCCTCAACGGTCAGGCTTCGCGTGACGGTCTCGTTCAAGGCGGCCCCTGGCTGTGGGATCGCCTCCTCATGACCTCCCACCCGCCAGCCCACCGCCACCCTCAACGGACACGCTGCGCGCGGCTCTGCGCGTTCGAACCCGCGGCGGTGCCGGTTGACGGCCCACCGCAAGCGGCTCCACCGCTTCCCAGGGCCCCGGCGGCGGGACTCGCCTCCCTGCAACTGCCGTCCCTGAGCGGCCAGGGTGGGTGCGGTGGAGCCATGGCGGGCAATCCTCGACGGCCTCCCGGACAACGCCCGGGTCGTGCTGCGCTGCCCCACCGGCGACGCGTTCGCCGAGCTGCTGCTGGCCTGCGCCGACCGCAGGCTGGTGGCGGTTCCGCTGCGTGCCCGCGTGCCGGACACCGAGGTGGCCAGGGTCGCCGCGGCGGTCGGGGCCTCCGCGCTCGTGGACGGGCCGCCCCGCGCGTCGCGGGTGAGCCTGCTCGACGGCGAGCCCGATCATCCGGACGCCGCCGGCTTGGCGTTCCTCGTGCACACCCCGGGCGCCGGCCGGTGCGTCATGCTCGGCCGCGACGAGGTGGCCGGCAACGCGGCGCGGACCGCGGCCCTGCACGGCTTCTCGCCGGTCCGCCCGCACGCCACCGCGCTGCCGCTGCACCACGTCACCGCGCTGGTCATGTCGCTGGTCGGCACCCGGCTCACCGACGCGCCCCTCGTGCTGACCGAGAAGTTCGACCCCGTCACGTTCTTCGCGGCGGTCGAGGCGAAGGGCGCGCAGACCGCGTCGCTCGTGCCGGCGCAGCTGCGCGAGGTGGTCCGCGCCGGTGTCCACTGGCCGGACTGCCTGGAGTACGTGATCACCTCCGGCGCGCCGCTGTCGCGGGAACTGGCCGCGGACTTCGCCGCCCGGTACGGGCCGCGGTTGCGGCAGGCCTACGGGCTCACCGAGGCGGTCAACCTCAGCACCACCATGCCGCTGCTCGACGCCGCCGGGTTCCGCGAACAGTACGTGCGGCACCAGGGTCCGGTCGGGGTGCCGTTGCCGGGCACGGAGCTGCGCCTGGAGGACGGGGAGGTGTGGCTCCGTGCGCCGGAGCTGATGCGCGGGTACTGGGGTGCCCCGGAGGTGGACCCGGTGACGCCGGACGGCTGGCTGCGCACCGGGGACCGCGGCGAGCTGCGTGACGGTTTCCTGGTGCTGCACGGGCGTTCCGCGGAACTGATCGAGCGCGGCGGGCAGCGGCTGCACCCGGCCGACGTCGAGGGGGAGTGGCGCGAGGCCGGGCTGTCCGGGGAGTTCGCCGCGGTGGCGGTGCCGGAACCCGCGCTGGGACACGAAGTCGCGCTCGTCGGTGCGGTGCACGGGTTGCGGGAGGTGTGCCGGACCGCGCGGGTGCGGCCCGCGGTGTTCTCGTCCTCCGGGTTCCTGGCCGCGGAGAACGGGCAGCCGCTGCGCGAGGCGATGGCGCGCGGGCTCACCGTGCGGCGGGAGAGCGCGTTGCGGTACGAGGAACTGCTCGACCACGCCTGCCGTGCGGCGCGGGCGATCCTGGCCTCGCCGGTGCGCCCGGAGTGCGCGCGGGCACGCCACGTGTACCGCGAGGCCCTGGCGCTGACCGCGGCGCATTCCCCGCCGCGGCAGGCGCTTCCGGGCACCCGCACCGCCGCGCACGACGCGCTCGACGCCCTCGTCGCGGCCTGGCCGGATCTCGCGGAGGGCGCGCCGTTCGAGGAGTGGCGCCGCGTGCCGGGCGACTGGCCGATGTCCGTGTACGCCGAGTACGCGGCGGAGGTGGTGATCGCGTCGGGGCGCACGCGTGGCCGGGTTCTGGACGCGGGACCGGACGATCTGGACAGTGGGCCGGGCCCGGAGATGTTCGACACCATCGTGGCCACGAACACCGTGCACCGCGCCGCCGACAAGGAGATGTCGCTGCGCCGCCTGCGCGACATGCTCACCGACGGCGGACGGCTGGTCCTGGCCGAGGGCACGAGCCCGACCGCCGGGGCGACGCCGTGGGCGCTGGACCTGCTCTTCGCCGCCGTCGACGGCTGGTGGGACCGCGGTGGACTCCGCAGCCGCTGGGAGTGGCTGCACTTGCTGCACGAGGCCGGGTTCCGCGAACCGGGGTACGCCGCACTGCACGCCGGGCACCACGACCTCGGCGGGGTCGTCTGGGCGACCAAGTAGGAAGGGGACGCAAGTTCCGGACCCGTCACGCCGGTCCACAGCGGACACGCCGAACCAGGCGTGCACCCGCGTCCCTGTGAACGGGGACGCCTTGGTGAGCAACGCACTGACGTCATCCTGGCCGTGGGGCTCACCGCCCCACGCGTGCGCCGGTCAGAACGCCGGTTCGTCGGCGCCTGCCGGGACGGGGATCTCCAGCTCGACGTAGAACGCGTCGTCCGCGACCTGTTCCAGCACGCTCACCGCGGTGCGGCAGAGCGGGCACCGGGATCTCCGCCAGGAGCCGGTGAAGATCCAGCGGCGGCAGCCTTCGCAGTAGCCCCAGCGCGGGGTTTCGTCGTGGCGCCTCAGCATCGCGTCACTCCGGTGCGCAGCCGGGCGAGCTCGGCGTGGTCGGGTTCGTCTTCGAGCCGTTCCAGGTGCTCGAAGACCCGGCGCAGCAGGACGACCGCGCCGTCGGTCTTCACGGGCACGTCCTCGTGGCCCCGCTCGGGGTGGGCGAGCATGGACTGCTGCGCCTCGATCGCCCACCGGTATTCGGGGATCATCGCGGCGATCCCGTCCGCGACCCGGTCGGCCAGCTCCCGCGACCGGCAGCTCGCGGTCCACCACCACCGCAGCCGCCCCGGCGCGACCGGCGTGTGCAGGTGGTGCAGGACGTACCCCTTCTCCCGCTCGCCGCCCAGCCCGCCCGGCCCGACGCGCAGCTCGATCCGCGTCAGGCCGGGGTTGAGCACGTGGTGGGTGTGCTCGCGGTCGACGACGTCGTAGCCGAACCACTCCCGCATCACGTCGGGCAGCTGCTGGTCCCGGGCGCGGCGCACCGTCTTCACGGTCTCGACGCCGCCGATGGTGCGGCGTTCCAGGCGCACCGCGATCCGGGTGCCGCCGGACAGCCTCCGCACGTGCAGCGGGTACGAGCGCCGGATGTCGAGCAGGTTCTCCACCAGCAGGCGGCTGCTCGCGGCGACCTCCACCGGCTCGGACCGGACCGTCACCCAGCCCGGGATCTCGGGGGTGTCCGGCACGGCGACGCGTTCGGCGCGGTGGGGTGCGCCCGGCCACACCCAGACGAGTCCGTCCTTTTCGGTCACCGGACGACGGGGGAGCACGGTGGACGGTGCGGATCCGGGGGAGCACGGGCCCGGCTGGTCGTAGCAGACTCCGTGGTTGGCGCACCGCAGCTCGCCGCCGGAGCGGAGCAGCGGGAACCGCTTGTGCCGGCACCGCCCGTCGTAGGCGACGACCTCACCGTCGAGGGTCCGCCACAGCACGAGGGGCAGCCCGGCGACGACGGGTGCGTGCAGGCGGCCGCGCACGAAGTCGGGCGAGAACCCGGCGACGTACCAGGCGTTGGTGATCACCGAGCCTCCACGTTTCGGTCATCGAAATGAAGGTGCCGTTTAATGAGACGCCTGTGGGATAGCCCGTGTCAATGACCACCCGTGTGCCCGGGGGAGGGCGGCTGGTTAGGGTGGGTGGGTGCGTCTAGCTCGAGTTGCTCATGCCGGTGGGGTCGCCTTCGCTTCCGTCGACGGCGACGAGCTCCTGGAAATCGCCGACCACCCGTTCGGACAGCCGAATTACACGGGCAAGCGGTTCTCGCTCGCCGACGTGCGGCTGCTCGCGCCGATCCTCCCGTCGAAGGTGATCGCGATCGGCCGGAACTACGCGGAGCACGCGGCCGAGTTCGGCAACGAGGTGCCGGAGTCGCCGATGATGTTCCTCAAGCCGTCGACCAGCGTGATCGGCCCGAACGCCGCCATCAAACTGCCGGCCGCGTCGCAGCGGGTGGACTTCGAAGGCGAGCTCGCGGTGGTCATCGGCCAGCCGATCCGCAACGTGAAGGCCGCGCAGGCCCCGGCGGCGATCCTCGGTTACACGGTCGCCAACGACGTCAGCGCGAGGGACCTCCAGAAGGCCGACGGCCAGTGGGGCCGAGCGAAGGGCTTCGACACGTTCTGCCCGCTCGGACCGTGGATCGAGACCGCCGTGGACGCCTCCGACCTGGCGATCCGCACCGAGGTCGACGGCGAGCTCAAGCAGGACTCGCGGACGTCGCTGCTGATCCACAAGATCCCCGAGCTGGTCGAGTTCGTGTCCGGCGTGATGACGCTCCTGCCCGGCGACGTCATCCTCACCGGCACGCCCGCCGGAGTCGGCCAGATCACCGACGGCCAGACGGTGTCCATCACGATCGAGGGCATCGGCACCCTGACCAACCCCGTGCAGAACGCCTAGCACCGAACCAAAACCCGAGCTGGGTGGTCATCCCGTCGCCTGACACGTGACGATCACCTTGAGCCAGGGCCGCAACATCCGCTGCCAACCGGCGGCCGACCATGCCAACCTTGCGGCCCTGGCTCAAGGTGATATGCACAAACCGGAAGGCGACGGGATGACCACCCGGCGACCACCTCACCAAGGTGGGACGAGGCACCCAACCGCTGGTCATCCCAGAGCCTGCCCGTCCGGCGAGGACTCTTTTGATCTTTAAAGCCGCGCGCTAGGCAGACGAAGAGCCCGCCCTGCGGGCGGAAAGCGCCTCACGGCGCCGGAAGGTCACCTTCCGACCACCCCCGCCCCCGATGCCTGATTGTGTTTCAGTCGCCGAGCAGCCGTGTCAAGGCGGGAAAGCGTGCCTTGACACGGCTGGTCGGCGACTAAAGATCGGCTGTGGATCGGGGGCGGGGGAGGTCTGGTTGGGGTAGTCGCTTGCTTTTCGTTGCCGGCTTGCGTTTTTTTTATTTGTTTTCGGTGTTGTTGTTTCGCTGTGCCCATTTTGGTGCGTGTTCGGGTAGTAGGCCGACCCCGATCACGTATGCCGGGATTCGGCGTGCGGCCGGCACCGCGTTCATCAGCGTCACCAGTGGTTTCGGCGGTCCGTTTCGCCGTCCCTCGATCACGGGCCGGATCACCACCCGGTGCATCAACCGCTGGATGGCCTGCACCACCAGCGTCGGCAGCAGCCTGCGCCGCCGGATTCGTGCCAGGTCCCTCGCCGCCACTCCGCGCCGCAATGGGGCGGCCAGCAACCTGGCCGTCGCGACGGCGTCCTGCACCGCCAGGTTGATCCCCACGCCCCCGATCGGCGACATCGCGTGAGCCGCGTCCCCGATGCACAGCACTCCCTCGCGGTGCCAGCGCGGTAGCAGGTTGAGCCGCACGTCCAAGTGCTTCACGTCGTCCATCGACGCGATCGCGTCCACCCGGTCGGCCAGCTGGGGCACCACCGCCCGGATCCGGTCGCGGAACGCCTCCACCCCCTCCGCGCGCAACCGGCCGTCCAAGCCCTTCGCCGCGAGGTACGCGATCTGGAAGTACTCCTCCCGCGGAATGACCACCCCGAAGTGCCCGTCGCGCATTTCCGGCACCAGGTGCGCCCGTTCGTTCCCCTCCCGGGGCAGCCGGAACCACCACGTGTCGATCGGCACGGGGAACTCCCGCGGCCGCAGCCCGGCCTCCCGCCGCACCACCGACCACCGCCCGTCGCAGCCCACCGTCAGGTCCGCCCGGATCTCATCCGTCGTCCCGTCCGCCGTCCGGTATCGGACGCCCGCCACCCGGCCGGCCTCCCGGACCAGCGACGTCACCTCGGTGTTCATCCGCAGGTGGAACGACGGCTCGGCACGACCCGCGTCGGCCAGCAGGTCCAGCAGATCCCACTGCGGGACCATCGCCACGTACGGGTGCGCGATTTTGAGCTTGCGGAAGTCGGCGATCGCGAGCGCGGGCGGTCCCGGCACCGACACCGTGTCCAGCCTGCTCTGCGGCAGCTTCGCGAACCGCTCGCCGAGGCCCAGCTCGTCCAGCAGCTGCAGCGTCGACGGATGCACCGTGTCGCCCCGGAAGTCCCGCAGGAAGTCCGCGTGCTTCTCCAGCACGGTCACCTCCACCCCGGCCCGCGCGAGCAGCAGTCCGAGGACCATCCCGGCCGGCCCGCCACCGACGACGACGCAGGTCGTGCGCTCAGCCATGGCCACCACTCCCTTAATTCATCTAGTGTTGAATAAGACCAGCATGGCGCTCTCCGAACGCCTGGTCAAGCGGGATAGGCTGAACGGGTTATGACTGAGACAGTCCGCGCCCGCTTCTGCCCGTCGCCCACCGGAACCCCGCACGTGGGGCTCATCCGCACGGCGTTGTTCAACTGGGCCTTCGCCCGGCACCACGGCGGCAGCCTGGTGTTCCGCATCGAGGACACCGACGCCGCCCGGGACAGCGAGGAGTCCTACCAGCAACTGCTGGAGGCGCTGCGCTGGCTCGGTCTCGACTGGGACGAGGGCCCCGACGCCGGCGGCGAGTACGGCCCGTACCGGCAGAGCGAGCGGCGCGACATCTACGCCGACATCGCGCGCCGCCTGCTGGATGCAGGCGAGCTGTACGAGGCGTTCTCCACCAACGAGGAGGTCGCCGAGCGCCGCAAGGCCAAGGGGCAGGACCCGCAGCTCGGCTACGACAACTTCGACCGCGACCTCACCGAGGAGCAGCGCGCGGCCTACCGCGCCGAAGGCCGCGCCCCGGTGCTGCGGCTGCGCATGCCGGACGAGGACCTCGCCTGGAACGACCTGGTGCGCGGGGACATCAGCTTCCCCGCGGGCTCGATCCCGGACCCGGTCCTGGTGCGCGCCAACGGCGACCCGCTCTACACGCTGACCAACCCGGTCGACGACGCGCTGATGCGGATCACGCACGTCCTGCGCGGTGAGGACCTGCTCCCGTCGACGCCGCGCCAGATCGCGCTCTACCGGGCGCTGGAGCGGATCGGCGTCGCGGAGTTCACACCGCGGTTCGGCCACCTGCCATATGTGATGGGCGAGGGCAACCGCAAACTGTCCAAACGGGACCCGCAGTCCAACCTGTTCAACTACCGCGACCGCGGGTTCATCCGCGAGGGCCTGCTGAACTACCTGGCCCTGCTCGGCTGGTCCATCGCCGACGACCGGGACACGTTCACCGTCGACGAGCTGGTCCAGGCGTTCGAGATCTCCAAGGTGAGCGCCAACCCGGCCCGCTTCGACGTCAAGAAGGCCGAGGCGATCAACGGCGTGCACGTCCGCGCCCTCGACGCCGAGGACTTCGTGCAGCGGGTCGTGCCCTACCTCCAGGCGGCCGGGCTGCTGCCCGCCGAGCCGTCCGAAGAGCAGCTGGCCAAGTGGCGCACCATCGCGCCACTCGTCCAGGAGCGGGTGACCGTGCTCGGTGACGCGGCGCCGCTCGTGCGGTTCCTGTTCGTGCCCGAGGAGGAGTTCGCGCCCGAGGAGGACGCGGCCGCCAAGAACCTCAAGCCGGACGCCGAACCCGTGCTGCGCGCGTCGATCGAGGCGCTGGAGGCGCTGCCGTCGTGGGAGACCGCGGCGATCGAGCAGGCGCTCAAGGACGCCCTGGTCGAGGGCCTCGGCCTCAAGCCGCGCAAGGCTTTCGCCCCGGTTCGCGTCGCCATCACCGGTCGCACGGTGTCGCCGCCGCTGTACGAATCGATGGAGCTGCTCGGCCGGGAAGTTTCACTCGGACGTCTGCGTAACGCTCTGCCCGGCAACGCAGAGTAGAAGCAGTCGCGGTCGAAACGACGCACTGAATCACCTTGTCGGCCGAACCGCTCAGCGTAGTTCTCGCCTAGCCTCGCTGGGTGGATTTTGCGCGTCCCGGCACACCTACCCGCGTCCGTGTCCCCGAGCCCGGTCTGGGGGATCCGGCGGATCCGTGGAGACCGTCCAGCCTTCGGCTGGTGTGCCTGGACATCGACGACACGTTGATCGACTTCACCTCTGCGGGCAAACGCGCGTTGTCGCTGCTGATCGGCCGGGGCGACCTGTGGCCGCTGTGGGAGCGGATCACCGACTGGCACGTCGCCCGCGTCGTCGCCGGTGAGATCGACTACGCGTCCATGCACCACCGGCGCACCCAGTGCTTCCTCGCCGAGATCGGCGTCGTGCTGGAAGCGGAGGACGTGGCCCGGTTCGAGCGCCGCCGCAAGGAGGTGCTGCGCAGCTCGTGGCGCCTCTTCGACGACGTCCTGCCGTGCCTGGAGTGGCTGCGCGCGGCGGACGTCCTCATCGCCGCCGTAACGAACGCCTCCGGCGCCCACCAGCGGGCCAAGCTCGCCGATCTGGGGCTCACCCGCTTCTTCGACCACGTGGCGATCGCCGGCGAGGTCGGGGCGGCCAAGCCCGACCCGGTGATGTTCCACGCCGTGTGCGCGGTGCTCGACTGCGACCCGAGTGAGGCCGCCCACGTGGGCGACAAGCTGCACACCGACGCCGTCGGCGCCCGGGACGCCGGCCTGGAGGGGGTGTGGCTCGACCGGACCGGCGGTGACGCGGAGGTGCCGGAGGGCGTGCACGTCATCGGCGGGCTCGACGAGCTCCCGCAGCTGCTGGTCAGCGAGTTCGCGCGGATCGGCGTGCCCGCCCAGCGCTGAACCCCACCCCCCGGTTACGCACCGCTGACGGGGCTAGGCTATATTTCTTCCCAGCGGAGCTGCTCCGAGTCGCGAATCGGAGTGGCAAACCGTTGGGGTATGGTGTAATTGGCAGCACGACAGATTCTGGCTCTGTTAGTCTAGGTTCGAGTCCTGGTACCCCAGCTGCAAGAGGAAAAACCGCCTCTGGTAAGGTTCCTCTCGCAACAAGGGAAAGAGCGAGTACCTAGCCCCCGTCGTCTAGCGGCCTAGGACGCCGGCCTCTCACGCCGGTAGCGTGGGTTCGAATCCCATCGGGGGTACGTACAGCCAAGGAGCGCCGACTCATCGAGTCGGCGCTCCTTGCTTTGTTGTGGGGTATGGCTTCGATTCTCCTCACTACTGTGTCGGTGACGTCTGGGACACAGTTGCTCTTGAGTCACACCGCCGGGCACAGGGGCCGGTGAAAACTGGGCGGGCACCTGGCCCCGGCGCCCGCCCAGTGATCGTCCACTCGGGATCGTTCAGATCACGACACCGGGCGTCGCAGACGCCGGCGCAGTGCCCAGCCGCCGCCGAACAGGCCCAGCACCCCGGCGACACCCGCCGCCACCACCGGCACGGTCACGACCGTCACCGCGGCGTTGGAGGTGTTGTTCGCGGGTACCGGGTCCGGCTGGATGCCCCGCACGGTCGCGGTGTTGCGCATCAGCTCCACCGTGCCGTCCGCGGTCGCGGTCACCGTGATCTGACTGCTCTGCCCCGCGGGCAGCAGCCCGCCGGTGCAGGTCAGGGTCGAACCGGAGACCGCGCAGCCCGGCGTGCTCGACGACACGTTCGTCAGCCCGGCCGGGATCTGGTCGGTGACCGTGTAGCCGGACGAGTCGCCGCGGCCGTTGTTCGTGACGACGAGCAGGTACGTCACCGTCTCGCCCGCGTTCACCTGCGGCGTCGCGGCCTTCGCGATCGCCAGGTCGGCCGGGAGCGGGGTGTTGGTGATGGTGCACGTGATGTCGTCACCGGGTTGCGGGGTCACCGCCTTGCTGGTTCCCGCCCCCGAGGGCAGCGCGGTCGTGCTGCCCGTGGTCGCGTTGCGGCACGTCCACGCCTGCGAGTAACTCGCCAGCGAACTGCCCGGGCTCGCGGCCTCGCTCAGGGTGTAGCGGCCGCCGTTGGCGCGTGGCAGCACGGTGAGCGTGCCGGTCGTCGCCGTCGCGGCGGTACCGGTTGTGGCCGAGCCCGACAAGGTCCCCTCCGGCGAGGTCACCCGCAGGTCGAAGGAATCGCCCGGCCGCACCCGCGAAGGCACGGACTTGGTGAGCGTCAGTTTCGAGGTCATCACCGCGAACGCCACCGCTTCACCGCCCCCGGTGCTTTGCAGCGTCTGGGAGAACGAGGTGGCCCCCACCGACTTGACCAGCACCGTGCCCCACGTGCCGTTGGTGCTGTTGGCGCCCGCGCAGCTGACGGTCGTGGTGCCCAGCCCGGTCACGCTGTTCTGGCAGCCGCCCGCACCCGCGCCCGGCGTGAGCCTGGCGAGGAGGTCGATGCGCTGGTTCGACCGCCACGTGATGCCCTCGTTCGCCGCGGTCGCCTCGGCGTCCGCACCGACGAGCGCGTAACCGGTCACCTGCGCGCCCGCCGAGTCACGGACCACGATGTTGCGCAGGGTCACGACGTCCACCCAGACACCGGGCGCCCCGCCGCCGTTGGCCGCCAGCGCCGGCCGCCCCGGGATGCCGCGATAGGCCCGGTTGCCGAGGTAGGCCGGGCCCCACGTGGGCACCGCGGCGGAGCTCAGCGGCCGGAACGCGTTCGAGCCCTGGGGACGGTTGATGACGTTGAAGGTCATCGTGTAGCCGCCGGGCAGCTTCATCGTCATGTTCTGCCCGGCACTCGACCGGGCCTGCGTGTCGTTGTAGTTCGCCATGTTGATCCAGCACAGTGTGGAAGCGCTGGGTCCCCCGGTGCCGTAACCGCACGAGGCGGCCGCTTGCGCACCGGCGCTCGGTGCCGAGACCATCGCGGCCAGTGCCGCCAGCCCGCCCACGGCGAGCAGGCTGCCCAGCCGCGCCAGGCGTCTGCCGATTCGTGACATCGATCCCCTCCTTGGGTTCGCCAGATGTCACTGCTCAGACCGGGCGGCGCTGGAAAACCTCACGTCGTCGTCACACCGGGCTCATCCAAGCGGAGGAGAGCCGCCCGTCCACCGTGGACAAACCGGATGACAGCACCGGCCGGCCCGGCCTAATCTCCGGGCATGGCCGAGATCACTCCCACCCTCCAGGTGTCCCACACGGCCGATCTCGGCGCACCGGCTCTCGGCGCGGCCCGTGAGCTCTTGTACGACGTGTTCGAAGGCGACCTGACCGAACACGACTGGGAGCACGCCCTCGGCGGCGTGCACGCCCTGCTGTGGGAGGGCCCGGAACTGGTGGCCCACGCCTCCGTGGTGCAGCGCAGGATGGTCCACGACGGGCGGGCCTGGCGCACCGGGTACGTGGAGGCCGTGGGAGTTCGCGCGGACCGGCGCAGGCGTGGCTACGGCGGGCTGGTGATGGAGCCGCTGGAGCGTGTGGTGCGCGAGGCCTACGAGGTGGGTGCGCTCAGCGCGTCGGATGAGGCGATCCCGTTCTACCGCTCCCGCGGCTGGACGTGCTGGCGCGGGCCGCTGTCCGCGCTCACGCCGTCCGGGATCACGCCGACGCCCGAGGAAGCGGGCGGGGTTTTCGTGCTCGGCACGTCGCTCGACCCGGACGGGGAGCTGACGTGCGACTGGCGCGACGGCGACGTCTGGTGAGCCGGTGGCGCCGCGGGCGCGGCGCCACCGGGGGTCACGCCAGGTTCGCGTAGACGACGATGTTGTCGGTGTAGCTGTGCTCGGCGTGGTCGAACACGCCGCCGCACGTGATGAGCCGCAGCTGCGGCTCGTCGGTGTTGCCGTAGACCGCGTCCTGCGGGAACTGGTCCTTGGGCACCTGCGTGGTGTGGTCGACCACGAACCGCAGCTGCCGCCCGTCGCTGCGGTCGACGAAGATCTCGTCGCCCGGCCGGACGTCCTTCAGCTTGTAGAAGATGCCCGGCTGGTGGTTGCCGTCGACGTGACCCAGGATGATCGCCGGGCCGACGTCGCCGGGCACGGGGGACAGGCGGTACCAGGCGGCCTGCATCGGCTTGTCGACCGACGGCACCGCGATCTCGCCGTCCTTGTTCACCGCGACCGAGATGAGCGAGGACTCGGCGCCGATCTTCGGGATCCGCACCTGCGTCGGGCGCAGCTTGTCGTAGGGCTTGGTCACCGGGACCGACGTGGTGGGCGCCGCCGCCTGCGTGGGCTGCGGCTCGGAGCCGCAGCCGGTCAGGACGAGGGCGAGCAGAACCGCCGGGGCGGCCGCGAGAACGCGACCGCCCCGGCCGGTGAACGGGTTGCGCATGGCGGTCAGAACCGGGCGGTGCCGCCGGCCCCGGTCTCCACGCCCGCCTTGGGCGCGAACGAGACCTGGGCGTCGCCGCCGTTGCTCTGCTGCCACTCGCCGGCCTCGCCCGAGCCCGGGACCGGAGCCACGCCGCCGCCGGACGCGCCGCCGCCCTGCGGGGCGCCCGCGCAGGTCCAGTCGGCGGTG
Source organism: Amycolatopsis sp. ATCC 39116 (assembly GCF_000231075.2). Lineage (NCBI taxonomy): Bacteria > Bacillati > Actinomycetota > Actinomycetes > Pseudonocardiales > Pseudonocardiaceae > Amycolatopsis > Amycolatopsis sp. ATCC 39116. Next base: position 47,190 of record NZ_AFWY03000050.1, read on the forward strand.
ACGGTGCCGTCGTCGAAGGACTTGCCCTCGTGCAGCTGCACCAGGTAGTCCCAGTACCGGCCGTCCTGCTCCTCCTGGTACGGGCCGTCGAGGATGTCGAAGTCCGGCGACCACACGCCGGTCGGCTGGCCCGCGGCGCAGGCGATGATCAGCACGCCGGTGCCGTCGCCGAGGTCGATGCCGTAGGCGGTGTCGTCCTCGTACGGCGGCTCCTCCGGGGCGCTGCTGGAGGTCGACGACGGCTCGCTCGACCCGGTGGTCGTCGTGACGGGCGTCGTCGTGGTGCCCGGGCTGCTGGTGAGGCTCGGCCGGCTGGTCGTGCTGGTGGCCGAGGACGTCGCGCTCGTCGTCTCTGCGGACGAGCTCGGCGCGGACGTCTCCGTGCTCTCCGGCGCGGCCGACGTCGTGGTGGTGACCTCCGGGGTCGTGCTCTCCTCGGCGAGCGCGGCCGGGGCCGTGGTGAGGGTGATCAGCGCACCGCTGATCACGGCCGCCGCGAGGCGGCCCAAGGGCTTACGCAAAGTGACTCCATGGTGTTGCTCGGAACGCGCGGTGACCCCGACCGCCCTCGGCGCGCGCGTCATCACTCTTCTGGCCGAGGGTCTCGCGTGATCTTCCCCGATTCCGGTCACAGGGAGAAACGAAAAGGCATGTGACAGAAATTGCGCCGGAAATGTGTAACGCGGACGCCCTAATCGACGATCGCGAATCAACGCGTTACATCAAGGGACGATAACAGCGGTCCGCGGCCGTGACCAGGCCGGTCCGGCGCGAAAATTTCCCACGCGATCGGCCGTGGTCGCGGATCGCCAGGTGGAGGCGGTCACGGAGCGTGGCCCCGGGTCCGGCGGGAAAGCCCTTTCGGTCGATGTCGTGAACCGTTCACCGGTGTCAGCATGGAGAGATCCCGATCTTGAGCGGTTGTGAGGGGCGGCTCACAGCGGTCTTGGTCTCGTTTCAGTGCCAATTCGGGTACGGGCGAGGCACAGTGGGTATTGCGATTGTGCTTGCCGAGGTGGCAGAGGAAGGGGGATTAGACCGTGACCGGACCAATCGGGCGTTTCTGGCGGCGCCTGCACATCGGTCGCAACCCGTTGGCCAGAACGTCCGACCGGGTCGAGGCTGCGCTCCTGTTGGTGGTGGTGCTGGGGCTGCTCGTCGCGGTTCCGCTGGCGTTGTTCACCGGGTCCCGGACTTACGGGGGTCAGCTGGCGGTTTCCGAAGAGCAGCGCGCTTCACGGCACCTCGTGACCGCGACGCTGCTTGAGGACGCGCCGGCGCCGGTGCCGGCGACCGAGGGCGCGTTCTCGACCGGCAGCACGGCCGGGGTGCACGCGACGTGGACCTACAACGGCGGGGAGCCGAAGACGGGCATCGTGGCGGCCGACCCCGGCGCGACGGCCGGGTCGACGGTGCCGGTGTGGATCAACGACGCCGGTGACCCTGCGCCCGCGCCGATCAGCTCGACCGACGCGGCCACGACCGGCGTGCTGGCGGGGATCTTCGCCTGGCTCGTGGCGGCGCTCGTGCTGACCGCGGCGTACTGGATCACGCGCTTCGTGCTGGACCGCAGGCGCGCCGCGAGGTGGGAAGCCGAATGGGCCACGCTCGGCGACCGCTGGGCGCGTTCCTGACTGTTCTTACTGGGGGCCTCTCACTGGGGTTCTGACACGCCGCTCGCGGGCATCCGACGAGGATGCCCCCTGCGGCGCTCCTCCGCTGCGGCGGACACCACCGGGGTGAGGGCTGCTGTTTGCAGCGCACGCCGCGGGGGTTGAGCGCTGCCGCCTTTGGTGCGTTCTCCGGTTCGTTGGTGCGAACCGCACCGCCGCTCGTGTTGCCGACTGCTGTTGTCAGCGCACGCCGCGGGGCCGGAGTCGGATGCTGATCGCTGCTGGCGCACTCCGCTCCAGCGAACACCACCGGGGTCGAGCGCTGCCGCCGTTGCCGGACTGGTGCGCACCCGCAGGGTGTCTTCCGGATCGTTTTCTGGCGCTGCTGTTGTCAGCGCACGCCGCGGGGCCGGAACTGGATGCTGATCCTCGGCCCGATAGGGCGGCTCGTCTTCGGAATGGCGTGCTCCCACGTCCGCTGGCACGAGCCGCCCATCACGATGAGGTCGCCGGGGCCCAGGAGTTGCCGCACGGTCGCCCCGCCGCCGCGCGGCCGCAGCAGCAAGCTCCGCGGCGCGCCGACCGACACGATCGCCACCATGGTGTCCTCCCGCGAACCCCGGCCGATCGTGTCGCCGTGCCACGCCACGCTGTCCCTGCCGTCGCGGTACAAGCACAGCCCCGCCGTGCGGAACGGCTCACCGAGCTCGTCCGCGTAGTGCCGGCTCAACGCGGCCCGCGCGTCGTCCAGCACCGGGTCCGGCAGGCGCTCGTCCTCGCCGTAGAAGCACAACAGCCGCGGCACGTCGACCACCCGGTCGTACATCCGCCGCCGCTCCGCGTGCCACGGCACGTCCGCCGCCAGGCGCTCGAACAACACGTCCGCGCCCGACAACCACCCCGGCCGCAGATCGATCCACGCGCCGTCGCCAAGTTCCGTGCGCCGCGTCTCGGTCAGGGACCCGAGCGAACATTCCTCGGCCTGACCGAACAGCGAACCCTGCAGCCCTGCGGTCATGACCCGAGGCTACCTCAAATCGAACGTGTGTTCTACCCGGCGCCGGATCGTCGAGCGGCCGGACCGGCCGGACCGGCCGGGAACTACAGCCGCTCCTGCAACGCCTCCGCCGCCGCGAGCAGATCCGCCGCCCAGCGCGCGCCCGGCTTGCGCCCTATCCGTTCCACCGGACCGGAAACCGACACGGCCGCGATCACGTTGCCCGCGGAATCCCGCACCGGGGCGGAAACACTCGCCACGCCCGGCTCCCGCTCGGCCACGCTCTGCGCCCACCCGCGGCGGCGCACCTCCAGCAGCGTCCGTTCCCCGAACACCGCGTCCGCCAAGATGGTGCGCTGCGTGTGCGGATCGGACCACGCGGCAAGCACCTTCGCGCCGGAGCCGGCCGTCATCGACAGCCGCGTCCCGATCGGGACCGTGTCGCGCAGCCCGCTCATCGGTTCCGCGGTCGCCACGCACACGCGCTGCACCCCGTCGCGCCGGTACAACTGGACGCTCTCCCCGGTGATGTCCCGCAGCTTCGGCAGCACCGAACTCGCCGCGTCCAGCAACGGATCCGCGGTGCCGCCCGCGAGTTCGGCGAGCGCGGATCCCGGGCGCCAGCGGCCGTCCGGACCGCGCCGCAGGAGCCGGTGCACCTCGAGGCCGACGGCGAGGCGGTGCGCGGTCGCGCGCGGCAGCCCGGTCCGGGTGCACAGTTCCGCGAGCCCGCACGGATCTTCGGCGACGGCCTGCAGCACGGCGACGGCCTTGTCCAGAACGCCGATACCGCTCTGCTGGTCAGAAGAGCTATGCTGTCCCACGACGCGATACTAGCTTCCCGGGATTTGGGAAGTCCAGAATCTGGGAAAATCGAACCCGAGGTCGCTGACGTTCCCGCGCCGGTCCTCAGGTTCCTTTGCTCCCAATCAACCTCGTGGGAGGAGCACAGATGACCACCACGCGGCCGCGGACACTGGCCGAGAAGGTGTGGGAGGCGCACACCGTGCGCCGCGGTGAAGGAGCGGAGCCCGACCTGCTCTACATCGACCTGCACCTGGTGCACGAAGTCACCAGCCCGCAGGCGTTCGACGGTCTCCGGCTGGCCGGCCGCAAGGTGCGGCGCCCGGACCTGACCATCGCGACCGAGGACCACAACGTCCCGACCGTCGACATCGAACTCCCCATCGCCGACCCGGTGTCCCGCACCCAGGTCGAGACGCTTCGGAAGAACTGCAAGGAGTTCGGCGTCCGGCTGCACCCGATGGGCGACGCCGAGCAGGGCATCGTGCACGTCATCGGCCCGCAGCTGGGCCTGACCCAGCCCGGGATGACGGTCGTCTGCGGTGACAGTCACACCTCCACCCACGGCGCGTTCGGCGCGATGGCCTTCGGCATCGGCACCTCCGAGGTCGAGCACGTGCTGGCCACCCAGACCCTGCCGCTGCGGCCGTTCAAGACGATGGCCATCAACGTCGACGGCAGGCTCCGGCCGGGTGTCACGGCGAAGGACGTCATCCTCGCCGTCATCGCCAAGATCGGCACCGGCGGCGGCCAGGGCTACGTCCTGGAGTACCGGGGCAGCGCGATCGAGGCGCTGTCGATGGAAGCCCGCATGACGATCTGCAACATGTCGATCGAAGCCGGCGCCCGCGCCGGGATGATCGCCCCGGACGAGACCACCTTCGCCTACCTGAAGGGCCGCCCGCACGCCCCGCAGGGCGCCGACTGGGACGCCGCGGTGGAGAACTGGAAGTCGCTGCGCACCGACGAGGGCGCGGTGTTCGACGCCGAGGTCCACCTCGACGCCGACTCCCTGACCCCGTTCGTGACCTGGGGCACCAACCCCGGCCAGGGCCTGCCGCTGAGCGAGTCGGTGCCGGACCCGGAGCAGATCGCGGACGAGACCGAGCGGTTCGCCGCCGAGAAGGCCCTGTCCTATATGGACCTCAAGCCGGGCACCCCGCTGCGGGAGATCAAGGTCGACACCGTCTTCCTCGGCTCGTGCACCAACGGCCGGATCGAGGACCTGCGGGCCGCCGCGGACGTGCTCCAGGGCCGCAAGGTGGCCGAGGGCGTCCGGATGCTCGTCGTGCCCGGCTCGATGCGGGTGCGCCAGGCCGCCGAGGCCGAGGGACTGGACAAGGTCTTCCTCGACGCCGGCGCGGAGTGGCGCCAGGCGGGCTGCTCGATGTGCCTGGGCATGAACCCGGACCAGCTGGCCCCCGGCGAGCGCAGCGCGTCCACCTCCAACCGCAACTTCGAGGGCAGGCAGGGCAAGGGTGGCCGCACCCACCTCGTCTCGCCGCTCGTCGCGGCCGCCACGGCCGTCCGCGGCACGCTGTCCAGCCCCGAAGACCTGAACTGAAGGAGCCCCCACCACCATGGAGCCGTTCAAGACGCACACCGGCATCGGAGTGCCCCTGCGCAGGTCCAACGTGGACACTGACCAGATCATCCCGGCCGTCTACCTCAAGCGGGTCAGCCGCACCGGTTTCGAGGACGGCCTGTTCGCCGCCTGGCGGACCGACGAGTCGTTCATCCTGAACCAGGAGCCGTTCAAGGCCGGCAGCGTGCTCGTCGCCGGTCCGGACTTCGGCACCGGGTCCTCGCGCGAACACGCTGTCTGGGCATTGATGAACTACGGCTTCCGGGTCGTCATCTCCTCCCGCTTCGCCGACATCTTCCGGGGCAACTCCGGGAAGCAGGGTCTGGTGGCCGCCCAGTGCGAGCAGTCGGACGTCGAGCAGCTGTGGAAGATCCTCGAGAACGACCCCGGCACGGAGGTCACGGTCGACCTCGAGGCGAAGACCGTGCGGGCCAAGGACTTCCAGACGACCTTCGCGATCGACGACTACACCCGCTGGCGGCTGCTGGAGGGGCTGGATGACATCGCTCTCACCCTGCGACACGCCGACGAGATCGACCGGTTCGAGTCGCAGCGTCCCAGCTGGAAGCCGGTGACCACCCCGGTGGCGGCCGGATAACACGAATTCCCTGCTCAGCAAGGGATTCGCACCCGGTCCGAGGCCGGGAACACCACGCCGAACGGCGCGCGGAAGGGCCCGAGAGGGTCGCTCAGGAGGCGGAAACCACGCCCCGCCTGCAGAAAAATTCCGCGCGCCGTTTGGAATTTTGGGCGAGTTGGTAATACCGTGTGCGTGAAGTCGGCCGATGTGGCCGTGTGACACGTAGTTCTTCATGGAGGACTGGAATGGCCAACAAGGCCCAGCTGATCGAGGCGCTCTCCGAGCGTCTGGGCGACAAGAAGGTTGCTTCCCAGGCGGTCGACAACCTGGTGGACATCATCATTCGCACCGTGCAGAAGGGCGAGAAGGTCAACATCACCGGTTTCGGTGTGTTCGAGAAGCGTGCCCGCGCGGCCCGCACCGCTCGCAACCCGCGCACCGGTGAGACGGTCAAGGTGAAGAAGACCAACGTTCCGGCCTTCCGCGCCGGCACGACCTTCAAGGACGTCATCAGCGGTGCCAAGAAGCTGCCGAAGGCCACGGCGGCGAAGCGCACGACGACTTCGACCCGCAGCGCTGCCGCTTCGACCCGCAGCACCGGCACCACCGCGTCGCGCTCGACGAGCTCGCGGGCCACCACCGCGAAGGCGACCACCACGCGTCCCACCGCGACCCGCAGCACCAGCACGCGCAGCCGCGCCGCGGCCGCCACCAAGACGGCGGCCCCGAAGGCCACGGCTTCGAAGACCACGGCGGCGAAGTCCACCGCGGCCAAGAAGACCACCGCCACCAAGGCGGCCCCGAAGGCCACCGCGGCGAAGACCACTGCCGCGAAGAAGACCACCACGACCCGGAAGAAGAAGTAAGCGCCGTAGCGATTGCTTCTCGGCAGGGCCCCCGCGGTTGTCCGCGGGGGCCCTGCCGCGTTTGAGCCCTGGGGGTTTGGGTCCAAACCCCCGGCCACCCACCCAAGGTGACACGAGGGGCTCTTCTGTCATCCCGGAGCCTGCCCGTCCGGCGAGGACATCCTTGATCTTTAGAGGTGCGGGTTCGCTGGCGGGGAGTTCGCCCTGCGGGCGGTGCGCCCTGCGGGCGGGAGGCGCCTGACGGCGCGAGGAAGGTCGCCTTGGGTGCCGACCTCCCCCGCCCCCGATTCCTGATTGTGTGTCGGTCGCCGAGCAGCGGCGTCAAGGCGGGAAAGAGTACCTTGACCCCGCTGATCGGCGACCAAAAGCAGGCTGTGGATCGGGGGCGGGGGAGATCTGGGGCTTGGTCGGTCCGCTTGCGTTGCCGGCTCGCGTTGGGGAGGTGGGGGAGGGCCGGGGTGTGGTCGGGCCCCTTGGGTTGCCGGGTGGCGGTTGCGGGCTGGGGGCGTGGCCTGGCGCGTTGGTCTGCCCGCGCTGCCGGCTTTCTGTCCGGCATGCTGCAACCACCGTCGCAGGCGGACTGAGCTACACCTGGCTCGTGGCGGGGGTTGGCAGCGCTGTGGGCAGGTAGTCCGCCGCCACGAGCTGGGGGCCGCCGTTGCCTGGCGCGGCCCGGAACGAGAGCACCCACACCGAGCCCTTCTTGCTCGGCACCTTCTCACCCTCATCCACCGGCAGGCGCACGCCGTCGCGGGCCGCCAACCTCGTCACCAGGTCCGGGATCACCCCGCCCTGGCTGCACACCACGGGCGTCCCGCCGACGGACACCAGCGCCAGCAGCCTGGCGAGCCCGGCGTCCCGGTCGTCCCAGTAGTGTTCCTCCGCCATCAGGTCCTCGTGCTCCACCGGAACACCGAGGTCGTCCGCCAGGCCGCGCACCGTCTGCTCGCACCGCAACCGGGGAGCGGCCACCACCCTGTCCGGACCGAACAGCGGCAACAACGCCCGCAGCGCGGCCGCCTGCCGGATGCCGCTCGGGGACAGCGGGCGCAGGTCGTCGTCACCGCGCCACTCGTCCCGTTTCCCGGCCTTCGCGTGCCGCACCAGCAACAGCGTGGTCAACCCCGCCGGCAATGCTTCGAAATCCTCGAGCACCGACCGGTCACTGTCGTACGACAGCAAGCCGGCCGCCTCTGCGGGCGTGAGCCACCGAAGCTCGTCGACCTCCTCGTTGGGCTCGAAAGCCCCCGAAACAGCCGCCGCGCTGTAGTAGTCCACCGACTTCGGCCCGGCCGCCACCGAGTACCGCACCGTCCGCAGGTGCCGCCCCAGGCGGGCCCGGAAACCGGTCTCCTCGGCGATCTCCCGCACCGCCGCGGCGGGCAGGGTCTCCCCGCTGTCCAGCTTCCCCTTCGGCAGCGACCAGTCGTCGTACCGGGGACGGTGCGCGACGGCCACCTCGACCCCGCCCGGACCGGTCCGCCACAGCACCGCACCCGCGGCGCGGACACGAACAGAACTCACCCGTTGGCCCCGTGCTTCTTCAACAACTCGTTCTGGTGGTCGCGGACCTGCGTGGTGTCCGCGGGCGACGGCTGCCACTCCCCGCTGTCGGTGAGCACCCAGCACCGCGTCGCCGGGTCCAGCGCCGAATCGAGGATGTCGTCCAGCTGCCTGGTCAGCCGCGCGTCCTTGACCTGCACCATCGCCTCGATCCGGCGGTCCAGGTTGCGGTGCATCATGTCCGCGCTGCCGATCCAGTAGGTGCGCCCGGCGAGGAAATGGAAGATGCGGGAATGCTCCAGGAACCGCCCGAGAATGGACCGGACGGAAATGTTCTCGGACAGTCCGGGCACGCCGGGTTTCAGGGCGCAAATACCCCGCACCACGATCTCCACCGGAACCCCTTCGGCGGAGGCCCGGTAGAGCGCGTCGATGATTTGCTCGTCGACGAGCGAGTTGCACTTGATGCGGATACCGGCTTCCGCGCCGGCGTGCTTGTGCTCGATCTCCTCATCGACGAGGCGCAGGATGCCGCGCCGGATCCCGGCCGGTGAGGTGAGGATGTTGCGGTAGGTGTCCTGCCGCGAATACCCGGTCAGCACGTTGAACAGGTCGGTGATGTCCGCGCCGATGTCCGGGTCCGCGGTCAGCAGGCCGACGTCCTCGTAAAGCCGCGCCGTCTTCGGGTTGTAGTTGCCGGTGCCGATGTGGCAGTAGCGGCGGATGGTCGAGCCCTCCTGGCGCACCACCATCGCGACCTTGCAGTGCGTCTTCAGCCCGACGAGCCCGTAGACCACGTGCACCCCGGCCCGCTCCAGGGTGCGGGCCCAGGTGATGTTGGCCTCCTCGTCGAAGCGGGCCTTGATCTCCACCAGCGCCACGACCTGCTTGCCGGCCTCGGCGGCGTCGATGAGCGCGTTCACGATGGGGGAGTCACCGGAGGTGCGGTACAGGGTCTGCTTGATGGCCAGCACCTTGTCGTCCCGGGCGGCCTGCTCGATGAACCGCTGCACGCTCGTGGAGAACGAGTCGTACGGGTGGTGCACGAGCACGTCGCCCTCGCGCAGGGTCGCGAAAACGCTCTTCGGCGTCTCGTGCTCACCGAACGCCGGGTGCGTGGCCGGGACGAAAGGGCGGTCCTTCAGTTCCTTGCGGTCCAAACTGGAAAGCTGCATCAGGCACGTGAGGTCCAGCAGCCCGGGCACCTCGACCACGTCGTGCGGGTCGACCTCCAGCTCCCGCAGCAGCAGGTCGAGCACGTGCTCGCTCATGTCGTTGGCGACCTCGAGCCGCACCGGCGGGCCGAACCGGCGCTGCGCCAGCTCCCGCTCCAGCGCCTGCAACAGGTCCTCGTCGCGGTCCTCGTCCACGTCCACGTCGGCGTTGCGGGTCACCCGGAAAACGTGGTGCTCGGTGACCTCCATGCCGGTGAACAGCTCACCGAGGTGCGCGGCGATCAGCTCCTCCAGCGGCAGGAACGTCGCGACGCGGCTCTCCCGCTGCTGCTCGACGCGGATCAGGCGCGGCACGTTGTTCGGCACCTTGACCCTGGCGAACCGCTCGGTGCCCAGGTCCGGGTCCCGCACCGTCACGGCCAGGTTCAGCGACAGCCCGGAGATGTAGGGGAACGGGTGCGCCGGGTCGACCGCCAGCGGCGTCAGCACCGGGAAGATCTGCTCGGTGAAGTAGTCCGACAACCGCGCCTGGTCCGCCTGCTCCAGGTCCGCCCAGCACACGATCTGGATGTCGTGCTTGGCCAGCTCCGGGCGGACGTGCTCCTCGAACGCGGCGGTGTGCCGCTCCACCAGGTCCTGGTTGCGCTTGGCGATGTAGGCCAGCTGCTCGCGCGGGGTGAGCCCGTCGGCGCTGCGCACCGGCAGCCCGGTCTCGTCGCGGCGCTTCAGCCCGGCCACCCGCACCATGTAGAACTCGTCCAGATTGGACGCGAAGATGGCGAGGAACTTGGCCCGCTCCAGCAGCGGCTGGGACGCGTCCTCGGCCAGCGCCAGCACGCGGGCGTTGAAGTCCTGCCACGACAGCTCGCGGTTGAAGTACCGGTCGTCGGGCAGGGACGCGGGCGGCAGGTCCGACGACGGGGTCACCGCCGGGGGCGCGGACGGGATGGCGCGGAATCTCGTGGGCGCGGCGGTCTCGCCGGACGCCGGTTGGGTCGTTGCCGGGGGGTTGGTCTCGTCGCTGCTCACTCTCGCATTGTTCCTTACTTCGGGCCTGGCTGCCGATACTCCGAGTGAGAGATTGAGCAGTTCACCCGTGCTCCGCAGGACCACCCGGAGCAGTTCGCCCAGCGGCCGGGTGATGTTCACGCCACCTCCCGTGAGCAGAGCACCGCCCGCGTCCGGTCGCCGACGCCCAGGCGGCAGGCCTCCGCGAGGTCCGCCGGGGTGTCCACGTCCCGGCGCAGGGTCGGCAGGTCCAGCTCCAGCGGCACCGCGCCGGACCCGGCGTGCGCCGCGGCCGAACCGGCGCCGAACCGCGGGTCGAGCGGCCCGCCCGGTTCGGACAGCAACAGCGTCGTGCCGGTGCCGTCGGCGTCCGCGACGAACACCCTCCTGCCCTCCGCGGCGGCGAGCGCGGCGGCCAGTTCCGCGGGACGCAAAGCGGGCAGATCGGCTTGAATCGCCCCGACCACGGCGTCCGGGTCCCGCTGCCGGAGCAGCGCCTCGCCCTGCCGCAGCGCGGAGTTCAGGTCGCCGTCGCCGCGCTCGCCGACGACCTCCACCCCGGGGCGTCGCAGACCGGACACGGCGGCCGGATCCGCGGCGACCACCAGCAGGCGGACGCCGGCGTCGGTCGCCGCGGCCAGGGTGTCCCAGGCCAGGGCCAGTACGAGCGCGGCGTGGTCGCGCTCGTCCACGGCGCCACGCAGGCGGGACTTGCCTGCCCGCGGTGGCTTCAGCGGGACGATCAGGCCGGAGATTTCGACGGGTACGGGCACACTCCCATCTTTCCGCAATCGTGCACCTAGGATCAGCTACCGGCAGCACACACCACAGCAGGAGGAGTCTTGGCCGGTCGTGAGAAGGGCGGGTTCTGGGTCGGAGCCGCCGCCGTGCTGTTCTACCCGGTGAGCTGGATCGGCAGGCGGGTCTACACCGGCGCCGAGCGCATCCCGCGGGAAGGTCCGGCGCTGGTGGTCATGAACCACGTCTCGCACATGGACCCCGCCGTCGACGCGGTGTTCATCCACCGCCAGAAGCGCGTGCCGCGGTTCCTGGCCAAGGACAGCCTCGCCCGCACCCCGATCTTCGGGAAGATCCTGGTCGGCGCCGGCAGCATCCCGGTCTACCGCGGGTCGGCGCAGGCCGGCGACAGCCTCCGCGCCGCGCACCAGGCGCTGCAGGAGGGCAAGGTCGTCGTCATCTACCCCGAGGGCACCATCACCAAGGACCCGAACGGCTGGCCGAAGCGGTCGCACACCGGGGTCGCGCGGCTGGCGCTCGACAACGACGTCCCGGTGATCCCGGTGGCGCGCTGGGGCACCCAGCAGATCCTGGACTTCTACCACAAGAAGGTGCGGCTGCTGCCGCGCACGACCGTGACGCACGCGGTGGGCGAACCGGTCGACCTGTCCGCCTACCGCGGCAAGCCGCAGACCGGCCCGGTGCTGCGGGAGGTGACGGAACTGCTCATGGAGCGGGTCACCGAGCTGCTGGCCGACGTCCGCGGTGAGCAGCCGCCCGCCCGCAAACCCGAGGCGGCGGACTGACGATGGTGCAGCGCATCACCGTGCTCGGCGCGGGTTCGTGGGGCACCGCGTTCGCGAAGGTGCTCGCCGACGCGGGCCGGGACGTGACGATGTGGGCCCGGCGGGCGGAAGTCGCCGGGGAGATCCGCGAGCGGCACGCCAACAGCGGGTACCTCCCGGGCATCGAACTGCCCGCGAACCTGACGGCGACGCACGACCCGGCCGAGGCGCTGGCGGGCGCGGAGGCGGTCGTGCTGGCCGTGCCCAGCCAGAGCCTGCGCGCGAACCTGTCCGGCTGGCGGGAACTCCTGCCGCGCGGCGCGATCCTGGTCAGCCTCGCCAAGGGCGTCGAACTCGGCACGCTCAAGCGGATGAGCGAGGTGATCGCCGAGATCAGCGGCGTGTCCGGCGACGAGATCGTGGTGGTGTCCGGCCCGAACCTGGCGCGGGAGATCGCGCAGGGGCAGCCGGCGGGCGCGGTGCTCGCGTGCGCCGACCACGACCGCGCGGTCGCGATCCAGCAGGCCAGCTTCAACTCCTACTTCCGGCCCTACACCAACACCGACGTGGTGGGCTGCGAGGTCGGCGGCGCGGCGAAGAACGTCATCGCGCTGAGCTGCGGCATGGCGGTCGGCATGGGGCTGGGGGCCAACACCACGGCCACACTCATCACCCGCGGGCTGGCGGAGATGGCGCGGCTGGGCACGAAGCTGGGCGCGGACCCGCTGACGTTCGCCGGGCTCGCCGGGGTCGGCGACCTCGTGGCGACCTGTTCGTCCCCGCTGTCCCGCAACCGCACGTTCGGGGAGCGGCTCGGTCGCGGCGAGACGCTGGAGCAGGCGCAGGCCGCGGCAGGCGGGCAGGTCGCCGAGGGCGTGATGTCCTGCACGTCCATCCGCGAACTGGCCCACAAGCACGGTGTGGACATGCCGATCACGGACGCGATGCACCGCGTGTGCCACGAGGGGGCGGACCCCCGCCAGGTGGGCGCCGAGCTGCTCGGCCGCCGCCAGAAGCACGAGTGGTCCTAGTAAGTGGAACGGATTTGACGCCCGCCCGGCCTGCTGGTTGGGTGGGCGCCATGACGACGCGTGGCCTGATGACCCGGCGGGATCTCCGCCGCGGTCCTGTGCGCTGCGCCGCGCTGTGTCCTTGTTGTTGTCGCTGACCCAGCCCAGCCTGCCCGACAACCACCTTCTTCTTTCAAGGACACCTCTTTTCATGTTCGCCGTTCCGGACAACACCGTTGCCCTGACCGAGAAGCCCGTCCTGCGCCACCCGGTGCGGGTCGCGCTCGAGTTCGCCGCCGACCGCGACCGCTGGCGGCACCTGCTGCGCTACGACCCGGACGAGCGGTTCTCCGCGCTCGTCGAAGCGCGCGACGACGAGGAGATCTGGCTGATGGGCTGGCTGCCCGGCCAGCACACCGACCTGCACGACCACGGGCACTCGACGGGTGCGTTCACCGTCGTCAGCGGCCGTCTCGCCGAGACCGTCGCGCGGCGCGGGGTGACCGAGGTGCACGCCTTGTCGGCGGGGCAGTCGCGGGTCTTCGGGCCGGGATACGTGCACCAGGTGCGCAACGACGGCCCGGACCCGGCGATCAGCATCCACGTCTACCGCAGCGGTGGCCGGGTCATGCGGTCCTACCACCTGGATCCGGTCACCGGACCGGTCCGCGACTGACCTCCTCGCCCGTTCGGGAAAGGTTCCCGGGGAGTTCGCCGCATCCGGGCGGAACCTCACGATCGCTGCGGTAGCCTGCGCGTTGATCACCGGATACACGCGCAGGGGAGCAGGATGCAGCCGAATCTGAGGCCGGGGGAGGACTTCCAGCACTTGCTCGAACAGCAGGTGCGGGAGATGCAGCAGAAGGCCGCGGCGCTGCAGGACGCGCTCGGCGAGGCGTCGGCGACGGTGCGGTCGAAGGACGGTTCGGTGACCGTGACGATCGCGCCGAACGGTGCGCTGCAAAGCCTCGAACTCGGGCACCGCGCCTGCGATCTCGGCCCGGCGCGGCTCACCGCCGCGATCATGCAGGCCGTGCGGGAAGGTCAGCGGCAGGCCGCGCGCGCCGTGTCCGACTCGTTCACCGCGATCGCGGGCGACGGCGAGTCCGCCGAGGTGATCAGGAGTTTCCTGCCGCCGGTCGAGGACGAGCCGGAGGACTTCGCCGAGCCCGAGGCGGAAGCGGCACCGCCGCCTCCGCCGCCGGTTCCGCCGGTGTCTCCGGTGCAGCAGCGTCCCGCGCCGCGGCGGCCGCGCCCGGCGTCCCCGGCGGATGACGACGACGAGATGAGGCCGTGGTGAGCGGTTCCGGTTTCGAGGTCGATTCGGCTCCGCTGGTCTCGTTCGGCCAGCACCTCGACCAGTTGACGGAGAACCTGAAGGGCACCGCCGGGGTGGTCGGCGGGTGCGTCGGCGACATCGGCATCTTCGGGATGGTCGGGCAGATCTTCGGCGCCGGCGTCACGTTGTGGTGCGGCAAGGCCGAAGACCAGCTCAACAAGTACTCGGGCACGATCACCGAGTTCGCCGACAACGTGCGCGAGGCCGCGAAGGCCTACGACGCGCACGACTCCGAGACGGCCGCCGGACTGCTGGGGTTCAAGGCATGAGCGAGTACAAGCCCGGGGACGTCGGCCTGCACATGGCCGAGAAGTGGCAGACCGGCGCCGGGTTCTTCGACGCCGCGGTCAGCCTGAACGAGGCCGTCAAGGAGAACGACAAGGTCGCGATCGGCATCGGCTCGGCCGGTCTCGCGCTGGAGACGCTGGGTCTCGCGCTCGACCCGATCGGCAGCCTGCTGACCGCCGGGATCGGCTGGTTGATCGAGCACATCTCGGTGCTGCGGTGGCCGCTGGACATCATGTGGGGCGACCCCGAGGGCATCGCGGCGGCCGAGGAAGCGGTCAAGGCCGAGAAGGAAAAGCTCGAGCAGTGGGCGCAGGACCACCAGACCAAGCTCGCGACGCTGATGGAGAGCTGGACCGGTGAGGGCGCCGACCAGTTCCGCAAGAGCATGGAAGCGGTGACCGACCAGCTCAACGCGATCGGCGGTTACCTGGAGAACGCCGGGAAGTCGATGAAGGTCGCGGGCGGTCTGGTGGGCGCCTTCCGCGGCATCGCGCGCGACCTGATCGCCATGCTGCTCGCGACGATCATCAAGGGCGCGCTGATCGCGGCGGCGCTGGCGCCGGTGACGTTCGGCGCGTCGATCGCGATCTTCATCGGCACGACGATCGGCATGGTGGCCACCGCGCTGGGCAAGATCGGCGCGAAGATCGCCGAGCTGACCAGGAAGCTGGTGGATCTGGGCGCGTCGCTGAGCAAGCTCGGCAAGGCCGGTGACGACCTCGCGGGCGCCAAGCCGCCGTCGGTGAAGCCCGGTTCGAGCGGGCCGGCGCCGGCGAACACCGGTGCGCCGGTGTCGAATGGGCCGAAGCTGAACGACCTGCCGCC
>NZ_AFWY03000049.1:0-62421 GCF_000231075.2 Amycolatopsis sp. ATCC 39116
GCCGCTCGCCGTGCTGGCCGGGCTCGTCGTCCTCGCGGGGGGTGCGCTCGGGCTGCCCGCGATCGCCGTGGCGGGACTCGCGGTCGGCGCGGTCGGCCTCGCCAGCCGGGGGCTGCACCTCGACGGCCTCGCCGACACCGCGGACGGCCTCGGCGCGTCCTTCGACCGCGAGCGCGCCCTGGAAATCATGCGCCGCGGCGATTCCGGACCCACCGGGGTCGCCACGCTGGTCCTCGTGCTGATCGTCCAGTGTGGAGCACTCAGCGGCGCGATCTCCGCCGGGCACGGGGTCACGGCCGCCGCCGCCGGCACGCTCGTGAGCCGCTGGGTGCTCGCCCTGTGCTGCACCCGCGGCATCCCCTCGGCCCGGCCCGAGGGACTCGGCGCCACCGTCGCGGGCAGCATCCATCCGCTGTGGACGGTCGCAACCCTGTGCGCCGCCGCCGGTCTCGCCACCCTCGCTCCCGGAATGGACTGGTGGCGCGGCCCGCTAGCGGTCACCGTCGCCTTCGCCGCGGCCGGGGCCGTGTTGTGGCGCTGCACCGCCCGGCTGGGCGGCATCACCGGCGACGTGCTCGGCGCGTGCGTGGAGATCGCGGCCGCCGCGGCCTGGCTAGCGCTCGCGCCGTAGCGCGGAACCATGATCACCACAACGAGGTGACATTGTCTTGGCCGCCGTCATCGTCGTTCTGCCGCAACGCATCGCCAAGGTCCGTCCTCCCCGACGTGACGAGCAGACGCGCTAGCCGATCCTTGAGCAACTCACGCTGCGGCTCGTCGTCGGCCGAGGGATACACCGCCTGGACGAACCGGTCGGCGAGCTCGACCGGCGAGCTGGGACGATCCGCCGGTTCGGCGGCGAAGTGCCGCTGCACGGCTTCCGAAACCGCCGGTTCCGCGTCCGCCGCGTAGGACGCGAAGAACGGAGACACCGTGGATTCGTGAGCTGCGGAGGACAACAGCGCGAACGTCCCCCGAAGTCGTACAGCCTCCTCGACGCGGTCCTTGTGCTGCGCCAGCCACCAGATCAGGGCGTTGCTGGGGGTCGCGAGAGCGTCGTCGCGCAAGTAGGCCCGCAACGCCTTTTCCAGCGCGAGCTCGTCCTCCCACTGCCGGACCTTCTTCCTCAGTTCGACGCGGCGGTCCACGAGCTGGCGATCCGCGTCGGACAGCACCAGCGTCACTTGCGCTGCCCACGCCCAGCGTGACCCCGAGTCGCCCGCTGCCTGCGCCAGTGCGGCGGCGAGGTCCTGTTGCGCTTGGGCCAGATCGTCCGGTTGATAACGCCCGGCCAGTTCGCTCGCACGGTCACGCACGTTCTGGACCGCCCAGCTCGCGACGTCCGGTCCGCCCGTGCCAGGGACGAACTGGTAGTGCACCTGAGCTGAGAAGAAGAAGCAGTAGTCCCGGTCGGCTGATCGGAGTCGTTCTCCGCTCACCGGGCACTCGCCGTTGATCGGCTGCGGCGGCACGGGCGGCGCGAACTGCGGCTGCGGTCGCGGTCGAGTCGCGGCGATCGCGGCCCCGACGATGACGAAAAGCACCACGACCACGACGAGCGCGACCCACCCGCCGACCAGTGCGGACACGATCAGGGCCGCCGCGATCCCGAGTCCGCTCGCCACCACTGTCCGGTTGTTCATCACTTCGCCTCCGAAATCGGCTCGTCGTCCCACAAATCAGTCACACCCTGTTGTTCGTCGAGGCCACGTCGAAGCCTGGTGAGCACCGGCATCCCACCTTCGTGACGGGAAGCCCACTCCCGGACGACGACGAACAGCCGGCTCGCTCGCACCGGGTCCGCGCCGGCGGCAGCGGTGAGGATGTCCAGCAACTCCGGACGCCCACCGAAGGCCGCCTCGGCCAGCCACGGCTCGGCCAGGTGGGACCACCCTCGGGCATCGCGTTCGTCCAGGATCGCGCGCCAGCAGTCGCTCAGACGGGCGTGCGTCCACCGGTTCCCGTCGGCTCGGCCGGGCGCGCACAGAACGGCGAAGAGGTCGTGGTCGATCTTGTTCGTCCTGGCCAGAACGGCCAGGATCCGCCGATACATCCGCCCGTCGTTCGCGAGACGGATCAGGACCTCGCGAGCGGTGGCCGAGACGGCCGGAGCGGGATGCAGGGTCAGCAGCCTCAGCCGCACCACCGCCATGTCCGGCTGGGTGTGCACCAGCACCTGCTCGCACACCGCGAGCACCACGTGCGCGAGCCGCGCGGGCAAGGAGGGATCCAGCGCCCACTCGCGCAGTTGCTTGCGCGCCTCTCGTCCGCAGTGCCGATCCACGACTGCACGGGCGAGCAGCCGGTAAGCCAGTACCCGTACTTCGTTCCTTGGCTGGGTGGCCCAGGCTCGCGCCGTTGCGAGGAGCGCCCGCACGTCGTGACTGCGCAGCAACTGATCGCCGAGCCGGTCACCGATCAGCCCCCGTTCCGTCTCGGTCAGGTCCGGCGAGACGGCGACTTCCGACAGCCACCGTCCGAGGTCCTGGTGAAGGCCGGCGTATTCGTCCCACAACCGGCCGAGCACCGCCTCGGCGTAACCGATCCGCGCGAACACCACTCGCCGGTCGTCCACCTCGGCCCCGATGCGGCCGAGTCGCGCAACCACGCCGTCCGACTCGAGCCAGTGCTGTTCGGCGGCCGGGAACTCGACCAGCTCGAGCAGCCTGCGCTCGGCCGACGCCACCGCGTCGATCCGCGCCTCCGCCATAGCGGCGGCGGCAAGCAACAACGCACGCTGTCGTCCTTCCGGTTGCTTCTCCAGAAGCCGTTCCAGTTCTCCCGGGTAACCTCGAATCGCTTCGACCGCGGCGGCCAGCCAGACCCGCGGACCGCCCTGGTCCTGTTCGCTCTCCTCGACGACCAGCTGTCCCACACGCATCAGCTCGCTCATCGAGGCTCCCTCGAGAACCTCCCGGAGCGGGCCGTCGACCTGTTCGGCTCGGAGCTGGATCCCGGCTTGTGCAAGGTGCTTGAGCACGACCCGCAGGGCGTCCGGTCGCTCCAGCCGCACGACCCGCCGCCGCAGATCGTCGTGGAGCCAGTCCTCCTGCTCCCGGCCGATCACCAACGCCAGTCGAGCCCGGTTCCGCACCACCGCATCGGCCAGCGACCGCAGCTCACCCTCACCAGCGGAGAACTCCCAGCGGTGCAGGGCGGAGAAGTTGACCAGGAGCCGGTCCCCGGTTTCGACGTCGCCGAGTGGAACGTCGATCCCCGCCTCTGTCTCCACCTCCTGGATCTCTCGCACCACATCGCCCTCGGGACACAAGAGCATCCGGGCCGCGGTTTCCCTGCCCGAGCCCGCCCGCCCGCTCACGACGACGAGGCCGCCGTCCGCGACAGGCACCGCCCTGTCGAACCCGGGAGGCGGCTCGAACCTGCTCCGCAACCAGTGGAGGTCATCGGCGGTGACCGGCCTGCGTGTGGCCGGTACCGGGTCCTCCCGCACCTGCCCGAGCAATTGGTAGTAGTGGTGGATCTGGTCCCCGCTGCCGGTGTGCACCGGGCCGGCCACGTCGGCGATCTCGGTCCGGTTCGTGGGGGTGCTCACCGGTCACGCCTGTCGAAGGACTGGTGGATCCCGCCGGTGTTGCGGCCGACGATGTTCTGCGTTTCCCCGTTGAACTGGTTGCCGGAGCCGCTGTGCAACGGACCGCTCGCGTGGTGGATCACCGTCGAGTTCGTCGCGGTCTCCTGCCGGCCGTCCGGGTCCTCGGCCGCCTCGACCTCGTTCCGGAAACCGCGGTCGAGGAGGTCGCCGGACGGCTTGGGCACGCGCAGGTAGGCGGCACCGCGGTAGGTCTTCTGACTGACCGGAACCCGGACGTACAAAGCCTCGTCCTCCCCCGTGTAGCCGGTCGCGACCGCGTCGGCGAACGCTCGCTCCGAGACGATCGCCGCCACGCAGGTCGGTTTGCCCGAACGACTCAGCAGGTCGCGGACCGGCTCCGAGTCGAGCAGCCGGTGGTTCTCCACCCGCGACTCCCCGCTCCCATCGGAGATACCGCGGCCCGAGTCCGTCATCGGGCCCACGTTGACGCTGACGCGCATCCGCAGCGGCTCTTCGCCAGCCGGACGCCAACCGACCGTGTTGCGGTACTCCAGCTCCTCCTGCAGCGCGGGCAGGAACGGGTTGAGCAGGAACGGCAGCATCTCGGCGCGGAAGCCCGCGACGTAACCGTCGCCCGTCGTCGATCGGTACTTGTGCTCCTGCCACAGCCCGGACAACCCGGCCCGCTGGAACGCCTGCTCGAGGATTTCCGGCACGGCCTCGGTCAGCTCGGCGTGGAACCTGCCGCGCCTGCCACTGAAGTTCTTGATGTCGACCACCAGCAGAGCCCGGTACGGAGGTAGTGCTTCGACGTGATCGTGCTTGTCCATCGTGATCGCCTTCCTGCCTGCGCTCCTGGTGCGAGGCACTGGCAAGACGATCCGCGAGGCGCGGTCCGGGAATTGTCCGATGGCAGACAAACTCCGTAGTGACTGCCGTCACAGTCCAGCACTGTCCGCCAGTTTGTCGAGATCTGCCACCAGGAGCCGCCGACCGAGACCGAGAGCCCCGGATGCGCGGAGGACCGAGATCTGTTCGGCCACGGTGCTTCGGGACAGCCCGAGCGCACGAGCGAGCGCCTCCTGCGAGAACGGCACCTGCATCCGCTCCGGATCACCTGGATCGGCCAGCGCGACCAGTTCCAGGATGAGCCTTGCCAGACGGCGCTGGGCGCTGAAGTGCACCAACTGCATCTGGTAGGGGACCGTTTCGGACAGTTTGGCCAGCAGGTAATCGGTGAATTGGCTGTCCGCGCAGTTCCGGCGGAGGAACTCGCGGAACACCTCGGCGGTGAGGACTTGCACGGTGCAGCGGTCGATCGCCTGCACGCTCGCCGTCCTCGCGACCTGTGGAACACCGGCAATCTCGCCGACCAGGTCACCAGCCGCACGTAGCGAGACGAGGAGTTCCGCCCCCTCCTCGTCGTGCCCGGTGACCTTCACACGTCCCCGCAGGAGGACCAGCACCCATCCTCCTGGATCACCCTGGCGCAGCAGGAAGGATCCGGCCGGGTAGCTGCGGGTGACGCCATGGGCGACGAGACCGCCCCAGAGTTGTTCTCCGATCAGAGCCCGGAAGCCCCGCCGGACGTTCGGCGATAGCACCACCCGTACCTACCGCTTCGCCGGCCGCCGTCAGCGCATGTTGAACAGAGTTCACCCGTTCAGCCGAGACCGTAGGGCCTCCAGGAAGGAATCGGTCACCTCGCGGTCCCGCACTGCGATCCGCAGCCAATCTCCGTCCAAGCCGGGGAATGTGTCGCCCCGGCGGACGGCGTATCCGGCCGCTCTCAGGCGCAGCCGCAGGTTCGCCGCGTCCGGGATGCGCACCAGCACGAACGGGCCGCGTGGCTCGCCGGCCACTTCGACTCCCAGGGAGCGCAGACCGGCGACCAGGTAGTCCCGGTCCTGCTCCGCCCGCACCGCCAGCTTGTCCGCCTCGTCCAGCGCCGACGGTCGCATGCAGGCCACCACGGCGCGCGCGGCGAGCGTCGACACCGACCACGGCGGCTGCACGGCCCGCAGGGCGTCCACAAGCGACGGTTCGGCCAGGACGTAACCCGCGCGCAGGCCCGCGATCCCCCACGTCTTCGTCAGGCTGCGGATCACCACCACACCTGGAAGTCGTTCCCCCGCCAGGCTTTCCGGCTCGCCCGGCACCGCGTCCAAAAAGGCCTCGTCGACCACCAGCACCCGGCCCGGGCGCACCAGCGCACGCAACGCCGCGGCCGGGTGCAGCACGGACGTCGGGTTGGTGGGGTTGCCGACGAACACCAGATCCGCGTCCGCGGGCACCGGTCCCAGGGTGAAACCGTCCGAAGCGGACTGCACGACCCGGTCCACCTCGTGGCCCGCCGCGCGCAGGGCCGCCTCCGGCTCGGTGAATTGCGGGTGCACCACCACCGCGTGCCGCGGCCGCAACGCGTTGGCCAGCAACGTGAACGCCTCCGCCGCACCCGCCGTCACCAGCACGTCCGACACGTCCCGGCCGTGCCGCGCCGCGACCGCCTCGGCAGCCGCGTCCACCGAGGGATACGCGGCCAGGTCGTCCAGCGCCGCGGCCAGCTCCGCCCGCAGCCACGCCGGCGGCGACGGCAGCCGGACGTTCACCGCCAGGTCCACCAGGCCGTCCCCGACCTCGCGATCCCCGTGGTGGTGCAGGTCGTAGTCAGCCACGCGCGTGCACCGCCGCCGCGAACCGGTGCGCCAGCGCGGGGTGCCCGGCCCAGTGGACGTGCAGGTACGACGCGTGCAGCGTGGACGAGGCGAAACCCTCGGCGACACCGTCCCACTCCCACGCCGGCACCGCGCCCGCCCGCGGCGTCACCACGGTCCGGTGGAACTCGTGCCCCGTCACCCGCTCCCCGGCGCGAGCCAGCAGATGATCGACCGGCGCTGATGCCGTCCGGTACCCCAGCGCGCCCCGCTTGGTCATCACCGCCGACGCGTCCAGCGCCCCCACCATCGGCAGCCCGTCCAGCTCCCGGCACAGGTACAGCAACCCGGCGCACTCGGCCACCACCGGCATCCCGCTCCGGATCGCCGCGGCCAGCTCCTCGCGCAGCGGCGCGTTCGCCGACAGGTCCTCGACGTGCACCTCGGGGAACCCGCCCCCGAAGTACAACCCGGCGCACCCCTCGGGAAGCGTCTTGTCGTGCAACGGATCCAGGTCGACGACGTCCACACCGGACGCCGCGAGCAACTCCACCGTCTCGGTGTACCGGAACGTGAACGCAGGCCCCGCGGCCGCCGCCACCACCCGGCGCGGCCCCGAATACGACCCGCTCGGCTCCCACGCCGGGGCGGTCAGAGCCGGAGCCGACCGCGCCACCCGCACGATCGCTTCCAGGTCGACGCCGTCGGCCACCCACGCGGCCAGCTTCGGCAGCAGCTCACGCGACTCGGCGTCCCGTTCCGCGGCAGGCACCAGACCGAGGTGCCTGCTCGGCGCGTGGATGTCGTCGCTGCGCCGCAACGCGCCCAGCACGGGAATCCCGGTGCGCACCAGGGCCGCCCGGATCTCCTCCTCGTGCCGCGGCGACCCCAGCTTGTTGAGGATGACGCCCGCGATCTCGACGCCCGGCTCGTACCGCGCGAACCCGAGCACCATCGCCGCGACGCTGCGGCTCGCCGCCGACGCGTCCACCACGAGCACCACCGGCGCGCCCAGCAGCCGCGCGACGTGCGCCGTCGACGCGTAGCCCTCGGTGCCGAGCTGCCCGTCGAACAGGCCCATCACGCCTTCGATCACCGCGATGTCCGCGCCCGCGGAACCGTGCCGCAGCAACGGCACGAGCAGGGATTCGCCCTGCAGGAACGGATCGAGGTTGCGTGGCGGCCGTCCCGTCGCCAGCGAGTGGTAGCCGGGGTCGATGAAGTCCGGCCCGACCTTGTGCCCGGACACCGCCAGCCCGCGCGCCCGCAACGCGGCCATCAGCCCGGTCGCGATCGTCGTCTTGCCGTGCCCGGACGCGGGCGCGGCGATGACGACGCGGTTCACCATTCGATGCCCCGCTGGCCCTTTTGCCCGGCGTCCATCGGGTGTTTGACCTTCGTCATGTGCGTCACCAGGTCGGCGGCCTCGATCAGCTCCTCCGGCGCGTTGCGGCCGGTGATCACCACGTGCTGGCGGCCCGGCCGGTCGCGCAGCGCGGCGACCACCTCGGCGGTGTCGATCCAGCCCCAGTGCAGCGGGTAGGTGAACTCGTCCAGCACGTAGAAGTCGTGGCGCTCCTCGGCGAGGCGGCGCTTGATCTCCGCCCAGCCCTCACGCGCGTTGGCGGCGTGGTCCTCGTCCGACCCCTGCTTGCGTGACCAGCTCCAGCCCTCGCCCATCTTGTGCCACTCGACCGGCCCGCCCTGGCCGCTGCTCTCGTGCAGGGCGCCCAGCGCGCGGAAGGCGTTCTCCTCGCCCACCTTCCACTTCGCCGACTTGACGAACTGGAACACGCCGATCGACCAGCCCTGGTTCCACGCGCGCAGCGCCATCCCGAACGCGGCGGTGGACTTGCCCTTCATCTCGCCGGTGTGCACGGCGAGCAGCGGCCGGTTGCGGCGCTGGCGGGTGGTGAGGCCGTCGTCCGGCACGACCAGCGGTTTCCCCTGCGGCATCAGGCAGCCCTCCTGCGCACCTCGGTGGCCAGCGTGTCGGCGGCGACCTCGCCCAGCGGCACGTGTTCGCCGCCCAGCCGCGCGGCCAGTTCCGCCGCAAGCCCCAGCCGCATGCGCCCGGTCTCGCAGTCCATCACCACGGACGCGACGCCCGCCCCGGCCAGCATTTCCGCGGCCTGCTGCGAGCGCGCGACCGCGTCCGCGCCACTGGTGGCCCTGCCGTCGGTGACCACCACCAGCAGCGGACGACGGCGCGGGTCCCGCACCGCCTCGACCCGCAGCACACGCGCGGCCTCCAGAAGTCCTTCCGCGAGCGGCGTCCGCCCGCCCGTCGGCAAGCCCTCCAGGCGCGCGGCGGCGGCCTCGACACTGATCGTCGGCGGCAGCGCCAGCTCGGCGGCGCCGGCCCGGAACGTCACCAGCCCGACCTTGTCCCGCCGCTGGTAGGCGTCCAGCAGCAGGGACAGGACGGCGGCCTTCACCTCCCGCATCCGCGACTTCGCGCCCATCGAGCCGGACGCGTCGACGCAGAACAACACGAGGTTGCCCTCGCGCCCCTCACGCAACGCGAACCGCAGGTCGCTGGGCCGCAGCACCAGGCCGGCGCCGTCGCGGCCGCGGGAGCGCTGGTGCGGCGCGGCCGCCCGCACGGTCGCCACCAGGTGCGGCCGTCCCTCGCGCGTGCCGGGGGGCCGGACGCCGATGGTCCGGCCGGCGTCGGTCACCGCGCGGGACCGCTTGCCGTGCGCGCCCTCACCGAGACCGGCGACGCTGAACATCCTCGCCCGGTACGGCTTTCCGGCGCCGACGGACTGCTGCTCGCTCCCGCCGCCGCCCGGTTCGCCACCGGTCTCCGGCTGCTGCTGTCCCTGCGGGGTTTCGGCCGGGGCGTCGGAACCCGAGCCGGGGCCGTCGTCGTCCGGCGGGCCGGGGTCCTCCGGCGGCTCGGCGTCGCGCAATGCCTGTTCGAGCTGCTCCTCGTCGATCCCGGGCGCGTCGAACGGGTTGCGGCGGCGCCGGTGCGGCAACGCGAGCCGCGCCGCGACGCGGATGTCCTCAGTGGACACCTCGGTGCGCCCGCTCCACGCGGCGTGGGCGACCGCGGTGCGCGCGGTGACGATGTCCGCGCGCATCCCGTCCACCTCGAACGCCGCGCACACCTCGGCGATCTGCCGCAACGCGTCGTCGCTCAGCTCGACCGACGGCAGGAGCTTCTGCGCCGCCGCGATCTCGGCCGCGAGCTGGGCGTCGGTGTCCTCGTACCGCGCGGCGAACGAGTCCGGATCCGCCTCGTAGGCGAGCCGACGACGGATCACCTCGGCGCGCTGCTCCGGATCGCGGCTCGCGGCGACCTCGACGGTCAGCCCGAACCGGTCGAGCAGCTGCGGCCGCAGCTCGCCCTCCTCCGGGTTCATGGTGCCGATCAACACGAACCGCGCCGCGTGCGACACCGAGACGCCCTCGCGCTCGACGGTCGCGCGGCCCATCGCCGCCGCGTCGAGCAGCGTGTCGACCAGGTGGTCGTGCAGCAGGTTGACCTCGTCGACGTAGAGCAGGCCGCGGTGCGCGGCGGCGAGCAGGCCGGGCTGGAAGTCGGTGACGCCCTCGGTGAGCGCGCGTTCCAGGTTGAGCGAGCCGATCACGCGGTCCTCGGCCGCGCCGACCGGCAGCTCGACCAGCCGGGCGGGACGGCGCAGCGCACGGGTGTCGTGCGGCGCGTCGGGGCAGTCCGGGTCGGGCGCGGCGGGGTCGCAGGAGAACCGACAGCCCTCGACGACGTCGACCTCGGGCAGCAGGCCGGCCAGCGCGCGCACCATCGTCGACTTCGCGGTGCCCTTCTCGCCACGCACCAGCACCCCGCCGATGGCCGGGGAGATCGCCGAGAGCACCAGTCCGAGCCGGAGGTCCGGCATCCCGACGACGGCGGTGAACGGATACGGCCTCAAGCGAACTCCTTCGCCACGCGCGGGTGTCCTCGCCCGCCTGAACAGGGCACGTGCCGGGCACGTAACGGCCGCCGAAGCTCTGGCTCCCGGCACGCTCGGCCGGTCACAGTGGCGGGACCGCCCCGGAGTCGCACCGGGTTCCTGCGGCGACCGTCCCCAGGATCATCGCATACGGTCTCCCCCCGTGAGGATCGTCGTTGTGGGTGTCCCGGCAGACGGGTGGGCCGGGCTGGCCGAGCCCGTGCGCGCCGAGATCGCGGCGGCCGAGGTGCTGTTCGGCGGCCGCCGCCAGCTCGACCTGGTGCCGGTGGACGTGCCGAAGGTGGCGTGGCCGAGCCCGCTGCTGCCCGCGCTGGACGGCCTGTTCGCCGAGCACGCCGGACGCCGGATCGTCGTGCTGGCCAGCGGCGATCCGCTGCTGTCCGGCATCGGGACGACGCTGGTCAGGCGGTTCGGCGCGGAGCACGTGCGGATCGTGCCCGCGGTGTCGTCGGTCGCGCTGGCCAGGGCCAGGATGGGCTGGTCCGCGGAGGAGACCGAGGTGGTCAGCGTCGTCGGGCGCAGCGTGCACCGGGTGAGCCGGGCGCTCGCGCCGGGGGCCCGGCTGGTGGTGCTCAGCTCCGACGGCCGCACGCCCGCGGAACTCGCCGAAGTGCTGGTGGCAAGGGGTTTCGGCGAGAGCAAACTCACGGTGCTGGAGCAGCTCGGCGGTCCGGCCGAGCGCCGCGTCGAAGGCTTCGCGCGAGACTGGTCACACCCCGCGGGTGATCCGTTGAACGTCGTCGCCGTCGAGTGCGCGGGCCCGAGGTTGCCGACCCTGCCCGGCCTGCCCGACGACGCCTTCGAGCACGACGGGCAGATCACCAAACGGGACCTGCGGGCGAGCGCGCTGGCCCGGCTCGCGCCGGTGGCCGGTGAGCTGCTGTGGGACGTCGGCGCCGGGGCCGGAAGCGTCGGGATCGAGTGGTCGCGGGCGCATCCGGCGAACCGCGCGATCGCCGTCGAGCGCAGTGCGGAACGGGCCGCGCGGATCCGGCGCAACGCGGACCGGCTGGGGGTGCCCGAACTGCGGGTCGTGACGGGTGCCGCGCCGGAGGTGCTGGCGGACCTGCCCACGCCCGACGCGGTGTTCGTCGGCGGCGGGCTGGCGTCGCTGGACGTCTGCCTCGACGCGCTGCGGCCCGGCGGGCGGCTCGTCGCCCACGCGGTGACGCTCGATTCGGAGCAAGTGCTGGCGAGCGCGTACCAGCGGCACGGCGGCGAGCTGACCCGGATCGCCGTCGAGCACGCCGCGCCGCTCGGCGGATTCACCGGCTGGACCCCGGCCCGGACCGTGACGCAATGGAGTTTCCTGAAATGACCGTGTTCTTCATCGGCGCCGGGCCCGGCGCCGCGGACCTGATCACCGTGCGCGGGCGGGACCTGCTGGCGCGTTGCGGGGTGTGCCTGTACCCCGGCAGCCTCACGCCGCCCGATCTGCTCGCCCACTGCCCGGCGGACGCGCGCAAGATCGACACGGCGGACCTGTCGCTGGAGCAGATCGTCGGCGAGCTGGTGGCGGCCGACCGCGCGGGCCACGACGTGGCGCGGCTGTGCTCGGGCGACCCGTCGATCTACAGCGCGGTGGCCGAGCAGATGCGCCGCCTCGACGCCGCGGGCGTGCCCTACCAGGTGGTGCCCGGCGTGCCGGCGTTCGCCGCGGCGGCAGCGGAACTCGGGCGCGAACTGACGGTGCCGACGGTCGGGCAGAGCCTGGTCATCACGCGCGTCCAGGCCCGCTCGACGGCCATGCCGACAGGCGAGACGCTGGCGAACTTCGCCGCGACCGGCACGACGCTGGCCGTGCACCTGGCGATCAACCGGATCGAGCAGGTGGTCGAGGAGCTGCTGCCGCACTACGGCGCGGACTGCCCGGTGGCCGTGGTGCACTGCGCGAGCCAGCCGGGGCAGCGGATTCTGCGCGGCGTCCTGTCGCGGATCGCGCCCGAAGTGCGCGCCGCGGGAATCGACCGCGCGGCGGTGATCTTCGTGGGCCGCGTGCTGGCGGCGGAGAAGTTCCCGGACAGCTACCTGTACTCCGCGGCGCGGGACCGGTCGGAAAAGATCCGGATCGTCCCGGACCCGGCGGGCGATTGATCGGAAACGCCGGCGGTGAATTCCGCCGCCCCGCGCGAAACGCCTCGCCGGCGGTTCGATCCTCGACCTGGTCGCGCAGGACGTTTTGACCGACGGCGCCGGTGCACCGCGCCGGCTGGCCGCTGAATGGCCCGGCCTGGCCGCCGGGCGTCAGGTACCCGCGCCGCTCGGCGGTTCGCTGACCCCGACCACGTTCCCCGCCCGGTCGATCACCAGCACGTCCACCGCGACCGGCGCCGGGTCCAGCACCGACGCCGCGAACGCCCGCGCCCGGTCCGCCACCGCCTCACCGATCGGGAAGCCCGCTTCCTGCGACAGCTGCAGCGCGTGCAACGCCGTGTTCGCCTCGAGGATGCGCGCGGCCAGCGGCTCGGGCGCGAGCGACGCCAGCAGCGCGAGGTCCACTTGCGACCGCTTCGAGTGCAGGTCCAGGTGCCCGGCAGCGAGCTTCGACATCTTCGCGAACCCGCCCGCGATCGTCAGCCGCGGCACCGGGTGGCGCTTCACGTACTTGAGCACCGCGCCCGCGAAGTCGCCCATGTCGAGCAACGCCGTCTCCGGCAGCCCGTACCGCTCGGCGACCGCCCGCTCCGACGTGCTTCCCGTCGCACCGGCCACGTGTTCGTGCCCCAGCGCCCGCGCGACGTCCACCCCGCGCCGGATGCTGTCGATCCACGCCGAGCACGAGTACGGCACCACCACGCCGGTCGTGCCGAGGATCGACAGCCCGCCGAGGATGCCGAGCCGCGGGTTCCACGTCTGCCGCGCCAGCTCCTCACCCTCGGGCACGGAGATCTCGACCACGACGTCCCCGGAATCGCCGAACGCGGCCGCCACCCGGCGCACCGCCTCGGTCATCAGCCGCCGCGGCACCGGGTTGATCGCCGGCTCGCCGACCGGCAGCGGCAGCCCGGGCAGGGTAATCGTCCCCACCCCGACGCCCGCGCGGAACGTCACGCCGCTGCCCGGCTCGCCACGCCGGACCGTGGACAGGATCAGCGCGCCGTGCGTCACGTCCGGGTCGTCACCGGCGTCCTTGATCACCCCTGCGGTCGCCGAATCCGCGTCCAGCCGCTCGGTGGCCAGCGCGAACGCCGGGCGGCGCCCCTGCGGCAGCTCCACCTCGACCGGGTCGGGGAACTCGCCGGTGAGCAGCGCGGTGTACGCGGCCGTGGTGGCCGCGGTCGCACACGCTCCGGTGGTCCACCCGTACCTCATCACCAGGCAGTATGGCTGGCGTGACGGAAGTACTCGTGCTCGGAGGCACCGGTGAGGCCCGCGCGCTGGCCGCCGGGCTCGTGCGACGCGGCGTCGCGGTCACGTCGTCGCTGGCCGGGCGGGTCGCCAACCCCCGCCTGCCGGTCGGCGAAGTGCGGATCGGCGGCTTCGGCGGGCCGGACGGCCTCGCGCGTTGGCTGACCGAACACGGCACCGCCGCCGTGGTGGACGCCACACACCCGTTCGCCGAGCGCATCGGAGCGTCCGCGGCAACGGCCACGAGCAAGGCGGGCGTGCCCCTGCTGCGGCTGCAGCGCCCCGGCTGGCAGCAGGGACCCGGCGACGACTGGCACTGGGTGGACACCCTCGACGAGGCCGCGGACCTGGTGGAACGCCTCGGCGACCGGATCTTCCTCACCAGCGGCCGCCAGGGCCTGTCCACCTTCGCGCGCTGCACGCGGGCGCACTTCCTGGCCCGCTGCGTCGACCCGCCGGAGCCGCCGCTGCCGCCGCGCCTGGACGTCCTCCTCGACCGCGGCCCGTACACCGTCGAGGGCGAGACCGCGCTGCTGCGCGAGCACCGCATCGACGTGCTGGTCACCAAGGACAGCGGCGGCGACATGACCACCGCGAAGCTCGTCGCGGCCCGCCAGGAGGGCGTGCCGGTGGTCGTCGTGCGGCGCCCGCCGCGTCCGCCGGCGCACACCGTCGCGGACGTGGACGCCGCGCTGCGCTGGGTGTCGGCGATCCTGGACGCATGATCGAGGAGTTCTACGAGGTCCTGCGGCGACGGCGGGACGTGCGCGCGGAGTTCACCGGCGAGCCCATCGACGACGAGGTGCTGACCCGAGTGCTGGAGGCCGCGCACTCCGCGCCGAGCGTCGGACTCACCCAGCCGTGGGATTTCGTGCTCGTCGAGAGCACCCGGACGCGTACCGCGTTCCGCGACCACGTGCTCGCCGAGCGCGAGGTGTTCGCCGCGTCGCTGCCGCCGGAGCGCCGGGAGACCTTCGCGCCGATCAAGATCGAGGGCATCCTGTCGTCCTCGCTCGGTGTCGTCGTGACCTACGACGAGAGCCGCGGCGCCCCGGACGTGCTCGGCCGCCACGCGATCGCCGACGCCGGCCTTTACTCGGTGTGCCTGGCCATCCAGAACCTCTGGCTGGCCGCCACCGCGGAGGGCCTCGGCGTCGGCTGGGTGAGCTTCTACCGCGAGGATTTCCTGCGCGACCTGCTCGGGATCCCGGCCGGGGTGCGGCCGGTGGCGTGGCTCTGCCTCGGCCCGGTGAGCCGTCTGCAGGACATTCCGGACCTGGAGCGCCACGGGTGGCGCGAGCGGCGGCCGTTGTCGGCGGCGACGCACCGTGAGCGGTTCCGCACACCCCCATCCCGTAGCGAGCGCGAGGAAGCATCGCGATAGCGTTCTGCCAATGTGGATGGCCAGCAGGACACCTACTGTCGCACCGGATGAGGTGACCGACCCGGACCAGCCGGGCACTTCGGCACGCACCTCGGCGGAGCGACCTCACACGTTCTTGTGGCGGCTGCTCGCCGTCGTACTGGGCCTGTTCGCCGCGGGCTGCGCGGTCGCCTTCCCGTTGCTGCCGGTCGTCCAGGACACGGCGAAGATCGTGTGGCCGGCCGGCAGCGACACGCGCCCGGTCAACGCCCCGCTCGTCGGCTACTGGGCGCAGGACCTGCAGGTCGGCGTGCCGTGCGCGACGATCCAGTCGCTCGACGCGCGCACCGCGGGCGCGGGGCTGCTGTTCTCGACCGTGCCGCCCGCCCGCGCGGGCAACGGCGCCGGTATGCAGCTCAACGTCCAGGACGGCGTGCTCACCGCGACCAGCCGCGGCCAGCAGGTCGCGCGTCAGCCGCTGCCGGCCGCGGGGTGCGACGTGCGGGTCAGCTCGACCGCGACGCACACCACGCTGTCGGTGGCGGGCACCCCGGTCTACGACTCGGCGGGCGACGTCCGGCCGCGCGTGCTGGGCATCTACACCGACATCTCGTCGGCGCGGGACCCGATCGCCGGCCTGTCGGTCGGCATCACCCCGGACACCCGCTACCAGTCGTCCCCCACCGGGCTGAAGGTCGGCATCGGCGTGTTCGGCGTGCTGTCGCTGATCGGCTGCCTGATCGCGGTCAACCGGCTGGACTCGGGCACCGCGCGGCGCGCGCCGCGGTGGGCGCCGATCGGCTGGTGGAAGCTCACCAAGCGGGACGTGACCGTCTTCGGCGTGCTCGGCGCGTGGGTGTTCATCGGCCCGGTGACCTCGGACGACGGTTACATCCTGACGATGGCCAGAGTCGCCGACCAGGTCGGCTACCTGACCAACTACCACCGGTGGTTCGGCGTCGCGGAGGCGCCGTTCGGGTGGAACGACCACATCTACGAGCTGATGGCGACGGTGTCCACGGTGCCGCCGTGGATCCGGTTGCCGTCGTTCCTGCTCGGCGTGCTGAGCTGGCTGCTGATCAGCCGTGAGGTGCTGCCGCGGCTGGGCAAGGAGGTCCGGATCAGCCCGGCGGCGGGCTGGGCCGCGGCCGTGGTGTTCCTGGTGTGGTGGCTGCCGTTCAACAACGGTGTCCGCCCGGAGCCGTGGGCCGCGCTGGGCTCGCTGATCGCGCTGTGCGCCGTGGAGCGCTCGCTGGTCACGCGGCGCCTGCTGCCGCTGTGCCTCGGCCTGATCGGGGCCGCGTTCGCGCTGGCCGCGACGCCGACCGCGCTGATCGCGGTGGCGCCGTTCCTGGTCGCCGCGAAGCCGTTGTTCCACCTGCTGCGCAGCCGGGCCCGTGATTCGGGCTGGGCCGCGGTGCTGGCGCCGATCGCGGCGGCCGGGTTCATCGTGCTGATCGTGGTCTTCGCCGACCAGACGTTCTCGACGGTGATGGAGGCGACCCGCCTGCGTGGCTCGGTCGGCCCGAACAAGTCCTGGTACGAGGAGCTGTCGCGGTACGAGCTGCTGTTCGAGAACAGCGCGGACGGCGCGCTGACCCGCCGGTTCCCGGTGCTGCTGCTGATCCTGTGCACCGGCACCTGCCTGGTGGTGCTGCTGCGCCGCGGCCGCATCCAAGGCGCGGCGCTGGGCCCGGCTCGTCGCCTGATCGGCACCGTGGCGCTGTTCTTCCTGCTGCTGGCGCTGACCCCGACCAAGTGGACGCACCACTTCGGCGCGTTCGCCGGTGTGGGGGCGGCGATGGCGGCGCTGACCGCATTGGCGACCAGTTCGACGGTGCTGCGGTCGCGGCGCAACCGGGCGGCGTTCACCGCCGGGCTGCTGGTGGTGTCCGCGCTGGCCGCGACGGGCCCGAACGCGTACTGGTTCGTGTCCAGCCTCGGTGTGCCGTGGTGGGACAAGGCGCCGTCGATCAAGGGCTACCACCTGTCCACGGCGCTGCTGCTGGCCGCGGCGGTGGCGGCGGTGTTCGCGTTCGTGGAGAACGTGCGCATGCAGCGGCCGGGGGCGCCGCCGCCGGTGCAGGAGCGGCGTGGCCGGGCGCTGCGGCTGGGCGCGACGTCGCTGGTCGTGGTGTGCGGCGCGGTCGTGGTGTTCGAGGTCGCCAGCATGGCGAAGGGCATCCAGAAGCA
Organism: Amycolatopsis sp. ATCC 39116; assembly: GCF_000231075.2. Lineage (NCBI taxonomy): Bacteria > Bacillati > Actinomycetota > Actinomycetes > Pseudonocardiales > Pseudonocardiaceae > Amycolatopsis > Amycolatopsis sp. ATCC 39116. The sequence continues at coordinate 17,056 of NZ_AFWY03000049.1, forward strand.
GATGTCGACGGGCAGTTACAGCCTGGCCGCGGCGAACGTGGACCACCTGTTCGGCAAGAGCTGCAACCTGTCCGATCACGTGATGGTCGAGCAGGACCCGGTGTCGAGCATGCTCAAACCGGTGTCGGCGGTGACCGTGCCGGAGACCGCGACGCCGGAGAACTCGACGCTGCCGCGCCCCGAGGACGAGGGCAACGAGAAGTCGTCGGCGGGTTTCCACACCGACGGCAACGGCGACGACGACCCGCTTAACTCGCCGCCGCACGGTTTCACCACGGCGACCGTGCCGATGTGGAGCAGCTACCACGAGGGCTCCGCGACGGGCCGGCTGCGCACCGACTGGTACGCGCTGCCGGACCAGCACGCAGGCGCGCAGGTGACGATCGCCGCCGCCGCGCCCCCTGGCAAGGCGACGAGCGTGGCGCTGGAGTTCGGCCGGGAGACGCCGGCGGGCGTCGAGGTGGTCCGGTCGACGACGGTGCTGGCGCAGAACGTGGGCACCGGGGCGTCGGCGGACGAGACGAAGTGGGCCGACGAGCGGCTCGACATCGGCGATCTGCCCGCGGACGTCAACCGGGTGCGCGTGGTGGCCAAGGACGACGACATCACAGGCGACGGCTGGGTCGCGGTGAGCGCCCCGCGCGTGCCGACGTTCACCACGCTCACGCAGCGGGTCGGCAGCGCGCCGGTCTACATGGACTGGCCCGCGGCGTTCGTGTACCCATGCATGAACCCGGTCGCCTCGCACGACGGCATCTCGCAGATCCCGGCGTACCGCATCACCGCCGGTGACCTGGCCGCGGAGGCCGGCGTAGCGGACAACATCGGCGGCGGGCCGAACGGGTGGATCGAGGAGCTGGCCAACCAGCCCGAGGTGCCGAGCTATCTGGAGGGCGACCAGTCCGGCCGCTCGTGGGGACGCCTGCTGCAGATCGAGCCGTACACCGACGGCGTGGCACCCCAGGTGGAACACGGAACCGAAACGATGTGGGGCTGGCAAAGCCCAGGCCCAGGCCCCCAACAACCAAACGGCTCAACGCCAACCCGCTAAGAAAAGCCCCCGCCAACAGCGGGGGCTTTCTTCTTTCACAACCAACAAACCGCCACCCGGCAGCAATAACCGAACACACAGACCGCCCACCCCACCCCCGCACCCCGATCCACAGCCCAGTTCTGCGCCCGACCAGGGGTTGTCAAGGTACTCTTTCCAGCCTTGACAACCCCTGCTCGGGCGTAGAAACAATGAAAAATCGGGGCGGCGGGTCCAATCCGGGCGTAGCGAAGCGAAGCCGGCGCTCTAACAACCCGCGTAGCGGCTACGCAATCAATAGGACCGCGGCGTCCACACAAACCCGTGATCAACGCGAGTCCGCGACGAGCCAACAATCACCAAACACCGCATATCAACCACCGAAGGATCAAACTCCCCCAAGGAAGTCACCATCACCGACTCCTCAGGACCCCCAACATCCCGAGCCACCACGACCGGCGTCTCCACAGCCCGATGCCGCAACAACACATCCCGAGCCCGCACCAACTGCTCAGTCCGCGTCCGCGATGCCGGGTTGTAAAGAGCCACCACGAGATCAGCCACTCCAGCAGCCTCCAGCCGCCGCTCGATGACCTCCCAGGGCTTCAACCGATCCGACAACGACAAGACGCAGTAGTCATGCCCCAACGGCGCCCCAACCCGGGCAGCCGCGGCGGACGCAGCCGTTACGCCCGGGATCACCCGCACCCGCACCGGATCTTCCAACGAAGCCGCCTGCTCCAGCACCGCCGAGGCCATCGCGAACACACCGGGATCACCCGAGGACACCACCGCCACCCGAGCACCGGACGCGGCCAGCGAAAGCGCGTGCCGGGCCCGATCCGCCTCGACCCGGTTGCCGGACGCGTGCCGCACCTGCCCGGCCCGCTGCGGCACCTTCGCCACATACGGCCCGTACCCGACGATGTGCTCGGCCTCGGCCAACGCGGACGAAGCCTCCGGCGTCAGCCACTCCGGCCCGGCCGGCCCCAGCCCGACGACCACGACCTCGCCGCCCTCAGCGGGAACCGCCGCCGGTTCGGCGGCCGGCTCCTTCCGCGACGCGTAAGCCGGACTCGGCACCAGCGCCAGCGAGAAGTACGGCACCGTCGACGGGTCCACGTCGGCGAACGGCTCGACCCGCTGGTTGGACCACGTGGCCCGCTCGACGTAGTAGGCCTCGTCCAGCCGTCCGGACTCGGCCAGCGCCTCCCGCACCGAGCCGAACGTGCGGCCCAGCTTCATCACCGCGGCGGCCTGCGTGTCCGCCAGCCGCCGCGCGAGTTCCGGCGCGGGCAGCGTGCCAGGCAGGATCGTCAGCACCTCGTCGCGCTGCACCAGCGGCTTGCCGAGCACCGCCGACGCCGCCGACACCGACGTCACCCCGGGCACCGCCTCGGCCTCGTACCGGTCGCACAGCCGCTCGTGCATGTACATGTAGGAGCCGAAGAAGAACGGGTCGCCCTCGCACAGCACCACCACGTCGCGCCCGGCGTCCAGGTGCTCGGCCAGCCGCTTCGCGCTCAGCTCGTAGAACTCGGCGATCGCGCCCTCGTACCCGCCGGGGTGGTCGGTGCCCTCGGTCGTGACCGGGTACATCAGCCGTTCCTCGATCTGACCCTCACTCAGGTACGGCTCGGCCACCGACCGCGCGATGCTGCGGCCGTGCCGCGCGCAGTGGTAGGCGATCACGTCGGCCTCGCTGATCAGGCGCGCGGCCTTGACCGTCATCAGCTCCGGATCGCCGGGGCCGAGTCCGACACCCCACAGCTTGCCCGTCTTCATTCGACCTCGCTCGCGAGCGCGTTGACCGCGGAGACCGCCATGGCGCTGCCGCCGCGCCGCCCGTGCACCACCAGGTAGGGCGCGGGCGCGCGCTTGACCAGCTCTTCCTTCGACTCGGCGGCGCCGACGAACCCGACCGGCACCCCGATGATCGCGGCGGGCACCCCGGCGCCCTCCTCGATCATCTCCAGCAGCCGGAACAACGCGGTCGGCGCGTTGCCGATCGCCACCACCGAGCCCGCGAGCTTGTCCCGCCACAGCTCCAGCGCGGCCGCCGAACGGGTGGTGCCCATCCGCTCGGCCAGCGCGGGCACGCGCTCGTCGGACAGCGTGCACAGGATCTCGTTGGCGGCGGGCAAGCGCTTGCGGGTCACGCCGCTGGCGATCATCTGCGCGTCGCACAGCACCGGCGCCCCGGCGCGCAGCGCGGCGCGGGCCGACTCGACGAGGTCGAGCGAGTAGGCCAGGTCGTCGACGAGGTCGACCATCCCGCACGAGTGGATCATGCGGACCGCGACCGGCTCCAGGTCCTCCGGCAGGATCGCGAGGTCGGCCTCCTCGCGGATCGTGGCGAACGAGTGGCGGTAGATCTCCGCCCCGTCGCGGATGTAGTCGATCACGCTGTTCCCTTCTGGTATTCCTCAGTGCCCGCGAGCATGTCGACGTGCGGCTCGTGCGGTCGCCCGCACCGCCGTTCGCATCCGGAGAAGTGCATCCGCACCCCGGCGGGCACGCGGCGCATCACGGCCCGCGCGTCCGCCCGCACGTCGGCGCGCGACTTCGCGCAGCCCGGCCGTCCGATGCACGCGCTGATCCCCAGCCCCGGCGCGTCCGTGTCGGTCACCAGGCCCGGCGCGTCCAGGCCGAGCGGCACCACGACCGACCGCCACGGCGTCACCACGACCTCGCCCAGCGCCCGCAGATCCGCGGCCGCGAGCTGCCCCAGCACCGGCGCGGCGACGACCCCGGCGCGCCCGTCGTCGCGGGTGAACGGCCCGATCTGCACCCCCGGTGACGTGGGCAGCCGCTCGCCGAGCGGCAAGTCCAGCTCCCGCACCCGCCACGCGCTGCCCCGCACCTCCAGGAACCACAACGCCTTCCGCACGAGCGCGTCGACCGCGCCGGCGAACGGCACCCGCTCGCCGGTGTCCCGCCCGGCGAGCAACACCGCGCCGGTCGAGGAGTCCAGCGCCCGCCAGCACACGTCCGCGTCCTCGCCCGACACGTCGCCGCGGCCGTCGTCGAGCGCGAACAGGAACCGGCCCGGCAGGGCGGCCAGCTCGGGCCGCGCGCACACCGCCCGGTCCAGCTCGAACACCGCATCGCGCACGTCGACCAGCCCGCCGGTGAGCCCGCTCAGCGGCGAGGCCAGGTAGTTGCGCACCCGCTCGTGCGCGGGCGCGGGCAGCAGACCGGCCGACGTCAACCGGGCGGCCAGCTCGCCGGTGTCCCGCGACAGGCCGCGCAGCTGGATGTTGCCGCGCGAGGTCAGGTGCACCGAGCCGTCGCCGAGCTCCTCGGCGCACGAGGCCAGGACGTCGGCCTGCCCGGCGCTCACCCGTCCGCCGGGCAGCCGGATCCGGGCGAGCGCGCCGTCGGCGGCGTCGTGCGTGGCGAAGACACCCGGACAGGCGTCGGGGCGGACACGTCCGGGATGGGCCATGCGCTCACTGTAAACGGCGGGATCGGCGCGAAGTATTACCTGGATCATATGTAGTAGGTCTGCTACATTCCATCGCACAGGCGTAGCACTGGGGAGAACACCTATGACAGCGATGAGCCAGGTCGCGACGAGACCGCCGGAGCCGCCGGGCGACGAGCCCGCGCTCGACGTGCGCGACCTCCGCATGCGTTACGGCGCCAACGACGTGCTCAAGGGCGTGACCTTCCAGGCCGCGCCGGGCGAGGTGCTGGCGCTGCTCGGCCCGAACGGCGCGGGCAAGACGACCACCATCGAGATCCTCGAAGGCTTCCGGATGCGGTCGGCGGGCGACGTGCGGGTGCTCGGCGTCGACCCGGCCAGGGGGACCGAGGCCTGGCGCGCGCGGCTGGGCATCGTGTTGCAGTCGTGGCGGGACCACGGCAAGTGGCGGGTGCGCGAGCTGCTGGCCCACCTCGGCTCGTACTACGTCGACCACCGGCAGCCGTGGGACGTCGACGACCTGATCGACACGGTCGGCCTCACCCCGCACGCGCACAAGCGGGTCGGCAGGCTCTCCGGCGGGCAGCGGCGGCGGCTGGACGTCGCGATCGGCATCGTCGGCCGCCCCGACCTGCTGTTCCTGGACGAGCCGACCGCCGGCTTCGACCCGGAGGCGCGCCGCGAGTTCCACGACCTGGTGCACCGGCTGGCCGACGAGTCGGACACCACGATCCTGCTCACCACGCACGACCTGGACGAGGCCGAGAAGCTCGCCGACCGGATCCTGATCCTGGCAGGCGGCACGATCATCGCGAACGGGTCGGCCGAGCAGCTGGGCCGCGAAATGTCCACCGACGCCGAGGTCCGCTGGACCCGCGGCGGGCAGCGGTACGTGCACTCGACCACGGACGCGACGAAGTACGTGCGTGAGCTGTTCGCCCAGTACGACGAGGAGATCGAGGACCTGGAGGTGCGCCGGGCGAGCCTGGAGGACACCTACATGGCGCTGCTGCGCAAGTTCGAAGGAGGCGCCCGGTGAACGCCACGGCACTGCGCGCGGGGTTCCAGCGCGGCCTGATCGAGCTGCGGCAGAGCTTCACCACCGTCCAGGACCTGTGGGGCTACTTCTTCCCGACCGTGGTGTTCCTGGTGGTGATGACCCTGATGAAGGGCTCGGTCATCCCGGGCACCTCGTTCTCCCGCGGCTCGATGACGCTGCCCAGCCTGATCGGCGCGAGCGTCGGGTTCAGCGGGCTGATCAACACGATGCAGCAGCTCACGGTCGAACGCGAGGACGGCACCCTGCTGCGCGCGAAGGCCCTGCCCAACGGCATGAGCGGCTACCTGATCGGCAAAATCGTGATGGTGTCCGGCATGACGATCGTCGGCATCGCGCTGCTGATCGTGCCCGGCCTGTTCATGTTCGACGGCCTGGAGATCGACGCCATGACCTGGGTGACACTGGCCTGGGTGCTCGTGCTCGGCCTGGTCGCGACGCTGCCGATCGGGGCGGTGTTCGGGTCGCTGTTCGAGAACCCGCGCACGATGGGCGTGATCATGCTGCCGGTGATGGCGCTGGTCGGCACGTCGGGCATCTTCTACCCGATCGGCGAGCTGCCGTCCTGGGTCCAGGGCATCGCGCAGGTGTTCCCGCTGTACTGGCTCGGCCTCGGCATGCGCTCGGCATTCCTGCCGGACAGCATGGTGGCCGTGGAGATCGGGCAGTCGTGGCGGACCTGGGAGACGCTCGGCGTGCTCGGCGCGTGGGCGGTCGCCGGCCTGGTGCTGGCGCCGATCGTGCTGCGTAGGATGGCGCGGCGCGAGTCCGGGTCGACCGTGGCCGCACGGCGGGAGAAGGCACTACAGCGGATGCCGGGATGAGTGAGTCGATCTACAACCGCATCGCGATGCTGCGCGCCGAGCGCGGCATCTCGCGGCGGCAGCTGGCCGAGGCGGTCGGGGTGCACTACCAGACGATCGGGTACCTCGAACGCGGCGAATACAGCCCGAGCCTGTACCTCGCGCTGCGCATCGCCGAGTACTTCGAGGTGCCCGTCGAGGTGATCTTCTCCACGCAACCCTTCCCCCGCCTCGGCCGTGAGGAACGGACGGCTTGACTCCGGGCCTGCTCAACGGACAGTGTTGAGGAGACCTAGGAGGGAACCCGCGTGATCCTGCTGCTGTCCACTTCGGACACCGACCTGCTCAGCGCCCGGACCAGCGAGGCCGGTTACACGCTGGCCAACCCGGCCCGGCTCGACCTGGCCGAGCTCCCCGGCCTGCTGGCGGACGCCGACGTCGTCGTGGTCCGCATCCTGGGATCGGCGCGGACCTGGCAGGAGGGCCTGGACACGGTCCGGGCGAGCGGGAAGCACGTGGTGGTCCTGGGCGGTGAGCAGACGCCGGACGCCGAGCTGATGGCGTTGTCCACCGTGCCCGCCGGCATCGCCACCGAGGCGCACGCCTACCTCGCGCAGGGCGGGCCGGACAACCTCACCCAGCTGCACCGGTTCCTCTCCGACACGCTGCTGCTCACCGGTGACGGCTTCGAGCCGCCCGCCGAGCAGCCGGCGTGGGGTGTGCTGGAGCGCACACCGAGCCGTACCGACGGCCCGGTGGTGGCGATCCTCTACTACCGCGCCCACCACCTGTCCGGGAACACCCGGTTCGTCGAGGCGCTGGCCGAGGCGGTCGAGGACGCGGGCGGGCAGGCCCTGCCGATCTACTGCGCGTCGCTGCGCTCCCGTGAGCCGGAGATGATGGCCGAGCTGCGCAAGGCCGACGCGCTGCTGGTCACGGTGCTCGCGGCGGGCGGCACCCGGCCGTCCGAGGTGGGCGCCGGTGGCGACGACGAGGCGTGGGACGTCGCCGAGCTGGCCGCGCTGGACGTGCCGACGCTGCAGGCGCTGTGCCTGACCAGCGACCGCGCGACCTGGGAGGACAACGACGACGGCCTCTCCCCGCTGGACGCGGGCAACCAGATGGCGGTGCCGGAGTTCGACGGCCGCCTGATCACCGTGCCGTTCTCGTTCAAGGAGATCGACGACGACGGCCTGCCGCACTACGTGCCGGACCCGGAGCGCGCCGCGCGGGTCGCGGGCATCGCGCTCGCGCACGCCCGCCTGCGCCACACCCCGCCGTCGGAGCGCCGGATCGTGCTGATGCTGTCGGCGTACCCGACGAAGCACTCGCGGGTCGGCAACGCGGTGGGCCTGGACACCCCGGCCTCGGCGATCGAGCTGCTGCGCCGCATGCGCGCGCAGGGCTACGACCTCGGCGACGAGCCGTTCCCCGGCGTGGAGCCGACCGGCACCGACCAGCCGGACGGCGACGCGCTCATCCACGCGCTGATCGCCGCGGGCGGTCAGGACCCGGAGTGGCTGACCGAGGAGCAGCTGTCAGGCAACCCGATCCGAGTGCCGGCCGCGCGCTACCGCGAGTGGTTCGCCGCGCTGCCGGAGGACCTGCGCGCCGAGATCGAGGAGCACTGGGGCCCGCCGCCGGGCGACCTGTACGTGGACCGCTCGTCCAATCCGGACGGTGACATCGTGCTGGCCTCGCTGCGGGCCGGGAACGTCGTGCTGATGATCCAGCCGCCACGCGGGTTCGGCGAGAACCCGGTGGCGATCTACCACAACCCGGACCTGCCGCCGAGCCACCACTACCTCGCCTGCTACCGGTGGATCGAGGAGGAGTTCGGCGCGCACGCGGTGGTCCACCTGGGCAAGCACGGGTCACTGGAGTGGCTGCCGGGCAAGAACGCCGGGCTGTCCGCGGCGTGCGGCCCGGACGCGGTGCTGGGCAACCTGCCGCTGATCTACCCGTTCCTGATCAACGACCCGGGCGAGGGCGCGCAGGCGAAGCGGCGTGCGCACGCCACGATCGTCGACCACCTGATCCCGCCGATGGCGCGCGCGGAGAGCTACGGCGACCTGGCCCGGCTGGAGCAGCTGCTCGACGAGCACGCGAACATCGCGGCGATGGACCCGGCGAAGCTGCCCGCGATCCGCCAGCAGATCTGGACGCTGATCCAGGCCGCCAAGCTGGACCACGACCTCGGCGTGGCGGAGCGGCCGCACGACGCCGAGTTCGACGACTTCCTGCTGCACATCGACGGCTGGCTGTGCGAGGTCAAGGACGCGCAGATCCGCGACGGGCTGCACATCCTCGGCGCGGCGCCGACCGGTGAGGCGCGGGTGAACCTGGTGCTGGCGATGCTGCGGGCGCAGCAGATGTGGGGCGGCCAGGCGGGTGCGGTGCCCGGCCTGCGGTCCGTGCTGGGGCTCACCGACGGCGCGCCGACGTCCGAAGTGGACGCGATCGAGGCGTGGGCCCGTGCCCTGGTCGAGGCGATGGAGAAGCGGGACTGGGCGCCGTCGGCGGTCGCGGAGGTGGCTTCCGATCCGGAGGTCGCGCGGGTGCTGACGTTCGCGGCCACCGAGATCGTGCCGCGGCTGGCCGGGACGTCGGCCGAGATCGATTCGGTGCTGCACGCACTGGACGGCGGGTACATCGCCGCCGGGCCGAGCGGTTCGCCGCTGCGCGGGCTGGTCAACGTGCTGCCGACCGGCCGCAACTTCTACACGGTGGACCCGAAGGCGATCCCGAGCCGCCTGGCGTGGGAGACCGGGCAGGCGCTGGCGGAGTCGCTGCTGCGCCGCTACCGCGAGGACACCGGCGACTGGCCGAAGTCGGTCGGCCTGTCGGTGTGGGGCACGTCGGCGATGCGGACCTCCGGCGACGACGCGGCGGAAGTGCTGGCGCTGCTGGGTGTGCAGCCGGTGTGGGACGACGCGTCCCGCCGGGTGACCGGGCTGGAGCCGATCCCGCTCGCCGAGCTCGGCCGCCCGCGCATCGACGTGACCGTGCGGATCAGCGGGTTCTTCCGGGACGCGTTCCCGCACGTGGTGGCCCTGCTGGACGACGCGGTGCGGCTGGCGGCGTCGCTGGACGAGCCCGCGTCGGACAACTTCGTGCGCGCGCACGTGCAGGCCGATCTGGCCGCGCACGGTGATGAGCGCCGGGCCACGACGCGGATCTTCGGCTCCAAGCCGGGCGCGTACGGCGCGGGAATCCTGCCGCTGCTGGACTCGGGCAACTGGCGGGACGACGCCGACCTGGCCGAGGTGTACGCGACCTGGGGCGGCTACGCCTACGGGCGGGGCCTGGACGGCGTCGAGGCGCGGCCGGACATGGAGAGCGCGTACCGGCGCATCGAGGTGGCGGCGAAGAACACCGACACGCGTGAGCACGACATCGCCGACTCGGACGACTACTTCCAGTACCACGGCGGCATGATCGCGTTCACACGCGCGCTGACCGGCAAGGCTCCCGCGTCGTACGTGGGCGATTCGACGAGCCCGGACGCGGTGCGAACGCGGTCGCTGTCGGAGGAGACGGCCCGCGTGTTCCGCGCCAGGGTGGTCAACCCGCGCTGGATCGCGGCGATGCGCAAGCACGGCTACAAGGGCGCGTTCGAGCTCGCGGCCACGGTGGACTACCTGTTCGGCTTCGACGCCACCGCCGGGGTCGTGCAGGACTGGATGTACGAAAAGCTGTCCCAGTCGTACGTCCTCGACCAGCAGAACCAGGAGTTCCTCGCGAAGGCCAACCCGTGGGCGCTGCGCGGCATCATCGAGCGGCTCACCGAGGCCGCCGACCGCGGCCTGTGGGCGGACCCGGACCCGGAGCTGCTGGGGCAGTTGCGCGAGGTGTACCTGCGGACCGAAGGTGAGCTGGAGGGCGAGTGACCGGGGTGGACCTGAACGCGGATCTCGGTGAGGGGTTCGGGATCTGGCACCTCACCGAAGACGACGCGCTGCTGGAGATCGTGTCCAGCGCGAACGTGGCGTGTGGTTTCCACGCGGGGGACCCGAGCGTGCTGCGGCGCGTGACGGCTTCCGCGGCCGCGCGGGGCGTGACTGTCGGGGCGCAGGTGGCGTACCGGGATCTGGCCGGTTTCGGGCGGCGGTTCATGGACGTGCCGCCGGACGAGCTGGCGAACGACGTGCTGTACCAGATCGGCGCTCTCGACGCGTTCGCTCGGGTGGCCGGCACGCGGGTGGCGTACGTGAAGCCGCACGGTGCGCTGTACAACGCGATCGTGCACCACGCGGAGCAGGCCGCGGCGGTGGTCGAGGCGGTGCGGATGTTCGACCCGTCGCTGCCGGTGCTGGGGTTGCCGGGTTCGGAGTGGTTGCGGCAGGCGGAAAAGGCGGGCCTGCGCCCGGTGCGCGAGGCGTTCGCCGACCGGGCCTACACGCCGTCCGGAACGCTTGTCTCGCGCCGCGAGCCGGGCGCGGTGATCCACGACGCCGACGAGGTGGTCCGGCGATGCGTGCGGATGGCGACCGAGGGTGTGATCACGGCGATCGACGGCTCAGAGGTGAAGGTGGAGCCGGAGTCGATCTGCCTGCACGGGGACACCCCCGGGGCGGTCGAGATCGGCCGTCAGGTACGCGCGGCCCTGCTGAACGCCGGAGTCGAAGTCCGGTCGTTCACCAGCGCAGCGGCAGGTGCGTCACCCCGTTGATGAAGTTCGACGTCAGCCGCCGCACCTCACCGTCCAGCCGGACCTCGGGCAGCATCCGCAGGAACTCCCGGAAGAACACCCGCATCTGCAGCCGCCCGAAGTGCGCGCCCAGGCACAGGTGTGGCCCCTGCCCGAACGCGAGGTGGTCGTTCGGCGTGCGCGAGACATCGAACCGATAGGGATCCGGGAACTGCCGCTCGTCGTAGTGCGCCGACGCGAAGTACACGACGACCTTGTCCCCGGCGGCGATCCGCTGCCCGCCCAGCTCCGTGTCGACAGCGGCGGTGCGGCGGAACGTCAGCACCGGCGGGTGCCACCGCAGCATTTCCTCCACCGCGGACGGCAGCAGCGACGGGTCGGCCCGCAACCGCCGGTACTCGCCCGGGTTCTGCACCAGCGCCAGCACCCCGCCGGGCAACGCGCTGCGCACCGTGTCGTTCCCGGCGATCACCATGAGGAAGAAGAACATCCGCAACTCGGCGTCGTCCAGCGACCGGCCGTCCACAGTGGCCTGGACCAGCGCCGTCATCAGGTCCTCCGCGGGGTCCCGCCGCTTGGCCTCGGCCAGCTCCTGCGCGTAGTCGAACATGTCGGCCAGCAGCGCGGGCGAGCGCGGGTTGAGCGGTTTGCCGTCCGGGCCGCGCACGACCTCGGCGTGCTCCGGGTCCTGGTAGCCGATGACACGGTTGGTCCACTTCAGCAGCAACCCACGGTCCCGCGGCGGCACCCCGATCAGGTCGGCCAGGTTGAGCAGCGGGAAGTCGTCGGTCACCTCGACCGGCAGATCGCACCGGCCGCGCGGCACCACCGCCCCGATCAACGCGCGGGCCCGCTCGGCGATCTGCTCCGCCGAGCGTTCCAGCCGCCGCCGCGTGAACACCGCGGCCACGATGCGCCGCAACCGGTTGTGCTCCGGCGGGTCCATGTTGAGGATCATGCGCCGGATGAACGTGAGGTCGTCCGGCTCGGGGTCGCGGATCTGCGTCGCCCCGAGCCAGGACGAGAACACCTCCGGCGTGCGCAGCACGTGCTTCACGTCGGCGTACCGCGTCACCGCCCAGTAGCCGGGCCCGGACGGCCAGTCCAGCACCTCGTGTTCCTCTTGCCATGCGACCGGTTCGGTGTCGCGCAGGCGGCGCAGCTCGTCGTGCGGCACGCCGCGGGCGAACACCCGCGGGTCGAAGACGTCCACATCGGACATCAGTGCTCGTCCAGGAACACTTCGATCATGTTGGCCACCGTCACCGGCACCTCGTCGGCCGCGTAGTGCCCGGCGTCGGGCAGCACCTCCAGCTCCAGCTTCGGGTACCACTGCCCGAACGTCGCCAGCATGACCTCTTCGCTCAGCGCCGGGTCGTGCTCGCCGACGACCACCTTGATCGGCACCTCGTTGCCCGCGATCCGCTCCGAGAAGTCGGTCTTCGCCCACGCCTCCAGGTAGGCGCCGAACGCGGCCTTGTCGGAGTTCTCCAGCGAGTGCAGGACCATGCCGTCGAGCCACGAGTCGGGGTGGCGGCCGCCGGTGGTGAAGTCGATGATCGCGCGGCGGCTCGACGGGTCCTCGGCCGCGCTGCTGAACAGGCCCCAGGTGTCGGCGTCCATCGGCACCCCGCTCGCGGGCACCGGGGAGATCCCGAACAGCGACCGGACTCGCTCGGGCGCCTCGGCGAGGATGTACTGCATGACGCTGCCGCCCATCGAGTGCCCGACCAGGGAGAACCGGTCGATGCCCAGTTCGTCGGCGAGCAGCAGCACGTCCCCGGCCGCCTCCGCGATGGTGTGCGTGCCCGCCTCGTCCTTGCGCGTGCCGTAGCCGCGGTAGTCGGGGAAGTAGTAGCTGAACCGCTCGGCGTCGAGGTGCGGGGTGAGCTCCTCCCACGCCTTCGACGACCCGAACCAGCCGTGCAGCACGAGAACGACGTGCTCGCCGGTGCCGACCCGCTCCATCTGCGCCCTCCAAGTCCTCGCTGACCCGTGCAGTTGGGAGCTTGGCACAGTCGCGGCGGGTTGGCACGGACCAGCAGAATGATCTCGTGAACTCCCTGCTCACCCGGCTGCCCGAGTGGCTGACCACGGTCCCCTACGAGGGCTCCCGGATCCCCGGCGCGCCCGGCGACCCGGCGGCGGGCGCGAACTGCCAGGTCTACGCCTACGCGGTGCTCCGCCACTTCGGGCTCGCCGCGCCGGACCTGCGGTCACGGGAACTGTGGCACGACACGGCCTCGACCAGCCCGGTGACCGAGCCGGCGCCGCTGGACCTGGCGCTGTTCAACCGGACCGCGGACCCGTTCGGCGCACACCTGGGCGTCTGGACGGACGACGACCGCGTCCTGCACCTCTGCGCGGAGATCGGCACGCCGGCGGTGTGGACGCTGACGCAGTTCGCGGCCCGCGAGCGCTACCGCACGCTGATCGGCTTCAAACGCTGCCACCCCGCCGGCTGACTGAACTCGCCGACCCGCCGCTGCCCGGCTCCGGCAGCCCTCGATGCGCTGCCCCTCGCCGGGGTAGCGGTCGGGCGTTTCGCCTCGTCCGCCATCCCTCCAGCGCAACGAGGGTCGCCGATCGCGGACTACACCGACCGGTGGAACGTGAACGGCCACTGCGCCACCGGCCGCGCCACCAGTTCCGCCGGCGGCTCCGGCAGCCGCGCCTTGCCACGCGCGATCACCACCACCCGGTCCCGCCCGCCGAGGTAGACGTCGGCCGGCCCGGGCACGTTCTCGACGACCCAGCGCGCCAGCGCGTCACGCCCGCCGGGCACCGCGCGCACCTCCCACATCAGCGTGTCCGCCATCAGCGCACCCGCAGCGGCGGCACGGCGGGCACCTCGGGCGCGTTGTCGATGTCCGCCTGGGTCATCCGGAACTCCTGCGGGTAGTGCTCCCGGCTCGTGCGCCGCGGCGGCTCCGTCGTCCGCCACGTGTAGAGGCACCGCCGGCACTGCAGCACCTCCCACACCCCGGCGACCGGCGAGTCCGCCAGTTTCTCCTCGACCTCGAACTCACAACGTGGGCACATCGGATTCTCCTTACCGCGCCAGCATTCCCTGCAACTTGGTCAGCCAGGCAGCGGCCTCGGGCAGGTCGCGCACGGGCTGGCTGTAGTGACCGCGGTCGTCGGGCGCCACCGGGGTGGTCGCGTCGATGATCATCTTGTTCGTGATGCCGGCGGGCTGCGAACCGGGGTCCAGCTCCAGCACCGGCAGGTTCGGGATGTTCACCAGGTCGCCCGCCGGGTTGACCTTTGTGGACAGCGCCCACATCACCTGCGGCAGGTTGAACGGGTCGACGTCCTCGTCGACCATGATCACCGTCTTGACGTACCCGAGCCCGTGCGGCGTGGTCATCGCCCGCATCCCGACGGCCTTCGCGAACCCGCCGTAGCGCTTCTTCGTCGAGATGATCGCCAGCAGCCCGTGCGTGTACATGGCGTTGACCGCCTGCACCTCCGGGAAGGCCTCCTTGAGCTGCTGGTAGATCGGCACGCAGGTGTTCGCCGCCATCAGAAAGTCGATCTCGGTCCACGGCATGCCGAGGTACAGCGACTCGAACACCGGGTTCGTCCGGTGGTGAATGCGGTCGATTCGCACCACCGTCATGTTCCGGCCGCCCGAGTAGTGGCCGGTGAACTCGCCGAACGGCCCCTCGATCTCGCGCTTGCGGCCCTCGATGACGCCTTCCAGGACCACCTCCGAGCCCCACGGCACGTCGAGCCCGGTCAGCGGCGCGGTCGCGATCGGGGCAGGCGCGCCGCGCAGGGCGCCGGCCATCTCGTACTCGCTCTGGTCGTAGGCCATCGGGGTGGCCGCGACGATCGAGATCACCGGCTCGTTGCCCAGCGCGATCGCGACCGGCAGGTCCTCGCCGTTCTCCTCGGCCTTGGCCAGGTGCAGCGCGATGTCGTGCATCGGCACCGGCTGGAGCCCCAGCTTGGCGCGGCCCTTGACCTGCATCCGGTACACCCCGACGTTCTGCTTGCCGAAGTGGTCCGGATCGGCCGGATCGCGGGACACGACCGCGGCCTTGTCCAGGTAGAAGCCGCCGTCGCCGTCGTTGAGCCGGAACAGCGGCAGCACCCGGAACAGGTCGACGTCGTCACCTTCCAGCACGTTCTCCGCCCACGGCGGGTTCGCGCGCCGCTCCGGCGGCACCGGGAAATCCTCCCAGCGCCGGATGAACTCGGCGACCTGGTCCTTGATCCCGGTCTGCGGCGGCAGTCCCATCGCGAGCGCGTGGTTGGCCCAGGAGCCGTGCACGTTGAGCGCGATCCGGGCGTCGGTGAAGCCGGTGACGTTGTCGAAGTACAGCGCGGGCGCCTTGTCGCCGAGGCGCGGGGCGGCGTTGGCGGCGGCGCCGAGGTCGGGTTCGGGCGCGACCTCCTCGGTGATCCGCAGCAGCTGCCCGTGTTCGTCCAAAGTGTCCAGGAACGAGCGGAAGTCGTCGTAGGGCACGGGTTTCCTCCTATCGGTGCAGGCCGGACCAGCGGCGGGCGCGGGGCGCGGGCAGGTCGAACTGGTCCAGCACGCGGGCGACGACGTGGTCGACGATGTCGTCCACGGAGTCCGGGTGGTTGTAGAAGGCGGGCATCGGCGGCACGACGCGCACGCCCATCCGCGCCAGCGCGAGCAGGTTCTCCAGGTGGATCTCGCTCAGCGGCGTCTCGCGCGGCACCAGGACGAGCTGGCGGCGTTCCTTGAGCACGACGTCGGCCGCGCGGCCGACCAGCCCGTCGGCGTACCCCGCGCGGATCCCGGCGACGGTCTTCATGCTGCACGGGACGACGACCATGCCGTCGGTGCGGAACGAGCCGGACGAGATCGGCGCGGCCTGGTCCCCCGCGCCGTGCACGACGTCGGCGAGCTTGCCGACTTCCCGTGCGCTGTAAGGGGTTTCCAGCTCGATGGTGGTGCGCGCCCAGCGGGAGAGCACCAGGTGCGTCTCGACGTCGGGCAGGTCGCGGAGCGCTTCGAGCAGCCGGACGCCGAAGGGTGCGCCCGTCGCCCCGGTCATGCCGACGATCAGCCGCATCGCGCCCTCCCTGTTAGTTCGTATACGAACCTTTCGTACGCACACTAACATGCGCTCATGACAGCTGTCGACGAAGCCGTGTTCCACGTCATGCGCCGTGCTCTGCAGGAACACGGCGCGCGCTGGCAGGCGGAGCTGCCCGTGCTGACGAAGCCGCAGTACGCGGTCCTGAAGGCGATCGCCGAGGGCGACGACGTGGACCAGGCGAGCGCGGGCCAGCAGGCGGCGATCGACAAGGCGACACTGGCGAACCTGATGCTGCGGCTGGAACAGCGCGGCCTGATCACGCGCACGATCGGCACCGATCGGCGCCGCCGCATCCTGCGGCTGACCAGCGCGGGCGAAGCCGCCCTGCGCGACGCCGACCCGGTCGCGCGCGAGGTGGACGAGTCGATGCTGAGCCGACTGAGCGCCGCGGAGCGCGCCGAACTGCACCGGCTCCTGCTGAAGCTCAGCCCACCGCCGACGTGACCGTCGCCCGCCTCGTCGTCAGCGCGCCGCTGCCCCGTCCGACGCCGGCGCGGCCACCGCCGAAGCACCCGCCACGAGGAGGACCATTCCGCACACCGCGCCGGCCAGCGACACGGCGGCGAACAGTGCGCTCACGGCACCGTTGTTGCTCAGCGCGATGTGCGTCGGCCCGGAGGTGACCGCCACCCCGGTGCCTGCCCAGGCCACCGCGACCCGCGGCAGCACGCGGCCCGAACCCCGGCGCCGCACCAGGCTCAGCACCGCGACGGCGCCCCCGGCGACCAGCAGGCCTTGCGCGAGCAGGAAGGACTTCTGCCCGGCGGTGTCGAACCCGGCCGGCCCGCCCCAGCGCGCCCCGGACACCGACCACGCGAGGAGCATCGCCGCGTAACCGAGAACGACCACCGCGGCCGGTGTCACGAACCGCCCGGGCCGCCGCGGGGCCAGCTCCGGCACCCGGATCCGGAACACCACTGGCCACCGGTCCCGCGCGTAGCCGACGAACGCGGCCAGCAACCCGACGGCCTGCGCCACGAACCCGCCGTACACCACGGCGTAGACCCAGCCCTGCAGCCCGTTGTCCGCCGGCGCCGGGGAACCACCCAGCACCACCTGCGCGACCAGCCCCACCGGCAGGCCGAGCGCGATCGGCGCGAGCAGTCCCGTCGCCGCCCAGATCGGCCCCAGCACCAGCACCCGCGGCAGCCGCCTGCCCCACGGGAAGGTCAGCGCGAGCACGAGCGCGATGGCCGCCAGCTCCATCAGCCCGGTGATCACGTCCCCCACCAGGTGCCGCGCTTCCAGCAGTTCCGCGGCTCCGGCGGCGGTGGCGGCACCGGCGCTGCTCCCGGACAGCCACATCACCTTCAGCGCGAGGTACGGCACGCAGGCCGCGATCGTCGCGCAACAGATCCCCAGCCGGACCGGCCCCGGCCCGCTCCGCCGCACGTCAACGGCCCCCATCGTCACCATGACCGGGAACGTATCGGCGCGGAACTGAGATCGCGCTGAGGCCGCTCAGGGGCACTCCTCCTCCGCGTCGTTCTGCCACAGCATCGCCGCGTGCAGGGCCGCGATCAGCCGTTCGTCGTCGGCCACGCTCGGCTCGCTGCCCAGCGGGATCCAGCGCTGGCACACCTCGCGGCCGTCCTCGTACCCCGTCAGCAGCATCCCCGGGTACGACAACGTCACCGGCTCGCCGTCCGGCCCGTCCACGTCGACCCGCCGGAGGTGCATCGCCACCCGCACCTGCCGCTTCCCGCCCATCCGCACCTGCCCACCTCGACCCCGGTATCCCGAGGTCGCGGCCGGGCCCGCGTTGGTTACCGCGCCGATCCTCCCGATTCGGCAACGGCGGGCACCCCTTCCGTGCCGCGCCCGGTCGGCGCAGGCAGAATTGGCCCCCGCAACCGCGAGCAGGGAGTGATCAGCATCGTGACAGTGGCCGTGCAGTCGATCGAGCAGAAGATCGCCGAGGAGCTCGGCGTCCGCGAAGGGCAGGTCAAGGCCGCCGTGGACCTGCTCGACGGCGGGGCGACCGTGCCGTTCATCGCGCGGTACCGCAAGGAGGTGACCGGCGCGCTGGACGACGCCCAGCTGCGCACGCTGGAGGACCGGCTGCGTTACCTGCGGGAGCTCGACGAGCGCCGGGCCGCGATCCTCGAATCGATCGACAGCCAGGGCAAGCTCACCGAGGAGCTGGCCGAGGCGATCCGCGCCGCGGACACCAAAGCCCGGCTGGAGGACATCTACCTGCCCTACAAGCCGAAGCGGCGCACGAAGGCGCAGATCGCCCGCGAGGCCGGCCTGGAGCCGCTGGCCGACGGCCTGTTGAACGACCCGAACACCGACCCGCAGGCCGCCGCGGCCGTGTTCGTCGACCCCGAGAAGGGCGTCGCGGACGCGCAGGCCGCGCTGGACGGGGCTCGCGCGATCCTGGTCGAGCGCTTCGGCGAGGACGCCGACCTGATCGGCGAGCTGCGCGAGAAGATGTGGTCGGAGGGCTACTTCTCGTCGAAGGTCCGCCAGGGCAAGGAGACCGAGGGCGCGAAGTTCGCCGACTACTTCGACTTCGCCGAGCCGTTCACGAAGATGCCCTCGCACCGGGTGCTGGCGATGCTGCGCGGCGAGAAGGAGGAGGTTCTCGACCTCACCGTCGAGCCGGAAGAACCCAGCGACGAGCCGAAGGTGGGCCCCTCGGACTACGAGCGCCGCATCGCGCAGCGCTTCGGCATCACGAACGAGGGCCGCCCGGCCGACAAGTGGCTGCAGGACACCGTGCGGTGGGCCTGGCGCACCAAGATCCTCCTGCACCTCGGCATCGACCTGCGGATGCGGCTGCGCCAGAAGGCCGAGGAGGACGCGGTGAACGTGTTCGCCGCGAACCTGCGCGACCTGCTGCTGGCCGCGCCCGCAGGCACCCGCGCCACGATGGGCCTCGACCCGGGTTTCCGCACCGGCGTGAAGGTCGCCGTCGTGGACGCGACCGGCAAGGTCGTCAACACCCACACGATCTACCCGCACCAGCCGCAGAACCGCTGGGACCAGTCGATCGACGAGCTGGCCAAGCTCTGCGCCGCCCACTCGGTGGACCTGATCGCGATCGGCAACGGCACCGCGTCCCGGGAGACCGACAAGCTCGCCATCGAGCTGATCAAGCGGCACCCCGAGCTGAAGCTGACCAAGGCCGTCGTCTCGGAGGCGGGCGCGTCGGTCTACTCGGCGTCCGCGTTCGCCTCGCAGGAGCTGCCCGAGCTGGACGTCTCGCTGCGCGGCGCGGTGTCGATCGCGCGGCGCCTGCAGGACCCGCTGGCCGAGCTGGTGAAAATCGACCCCAAGTCGATCGGCGTCGGGCAGTACCAGCACGACGTGTCCGAGGTGGCGCTGTCCCGCTCGCTGGACGCGGTGGTCGAGGACTGCGTGAACGCGGTCGGCGTGGACGTCAACACCGCGTCGACTCCGCTGCTGACCAGGGTCTCCGGCATCACCGCCGGCCTGGCCGAGAACATCGTCAACCACCGCGACACGCACGGCCCGTTCCGGTCGCGCTCGGCGCTGAAGGACGTCGCGCGGCTGGGCCCGAAGGCGTTCGAGCAGTGCGCCGGCTTCCTGCGGATCCGCGGCGGCGACGACCCGCTGGACTCCTCCAGCGTGCACCCCGAGGCCTACCCGGTCGTGCGGCGGATCCTGTCGAAGACCGGCATCGAGCTGCGGGAGCTGATCGGCAACGAGCGGGTGCTGCGCAAGCTGCGCCCGGAGGACTTCGTCGACGAGACCTTCGGTCTGCCGACCGTCACCGACATCCTCGCCGAGCTGGAGAAACCCGGCCGCGACCCGCGCCCGGCGTTCAAGACCGCGACGTTCGCCGAGGGTGTGGAGAAGATCGGCGACCTCAAGCCGGGCATGCGGCTGGAGGGCGTGGTGACGAACGTGGCCGCGTTCGGGGCGTTCGTCGACATCGGGGTGCACCAGGACGGCCTGGTGCACGTGTCGGCGATGTCGAAGAACTTCGTCAAGGACCCGCGTGAGGTAGTCAAGCCGGGTGACATCGTCAAGGTGAAGGTGCTCGAGGTGGACATCCCGCGCAAGCGGATCTCGCTGACCCTGCGCCTGGACGACGAGGTCGGCGGCGGCCGCGCCAAACCCGCTGGTGGCGGCGGCGGGGAGCGCCGTGGCGGGCAGCCGCGCAAGGGCGGTCAGCCGAAGCGGCGCGAGCCCGCCGGCGGCGGCGGTGCGCTGGCCGACGCACTCCGGAAGGCCGGCTACGGTCGCTAAAACGCCGTTCAGGGTTCATCATCGAGGGGTGCAGTGGGCCGACTCCCTGGCAGATCGATCCGCGCGGCGTTGGCTGCGCGGGATCGCCGGGCGGCTCGACTCCGGCTGGCAGGCGCTGGCCGGAGACCCCTCGGTGTGGCGGGCGTTCGGCAGGCACCTGGCCGCTGTCGACGACGCGGTGCGGTGCGAGCAGGACATGGTCCCGCGCCAGGAGCCGGTGAGCAGGCTCGTCCTGCTGGCCGGTCACGCGCACGACGTGTGGACCGAGGCGGCGGAGGTGGACTGGCAACCGCCCGCGGATCCCGGCGACTGGACCGACCGGGAGTGGACGGGGCTGCGCCTGCTCGCCTGCCTCCGCCTCGCGGCCGACGAGCCGCGCGGCCCGAAGCTGCCCGCGGCCGCGGAATTCGCCCGGAGCCGTCCTGCCGGAACCGGTGAACAAGTGAACAATCGGCGCGAATACTTCCGCTGAAATTCGGGAAAAAGCCGCCGAACGGCACTGGTGAATCGTTGACGGGCTTGCCTAGTATCGGATTTCCTTTTTTCCGGTCGGGGGCGATGCCGTTGGTGTTCTTCCGCATCCTGGGACCGCTCGAAGCGGAGGCCGGGGGCCGTCGCGTGCCGCTCGGCGGCCCGAAACCGCGCCTGCTGCTGGCCGCCCTGCTGCTCCAGCCCGGCGTCGTGGTGTCCGCCGACGCGCTGACGGACGTGCTGTGGCCGGGGCGCGCGCCGCGGTCCGCCGCCGCGAACCTGCGCACCTATGTGCACGGCCTGCGCCGCGTGCTCGGCGACCGCATCGAAAGCGGCCCGGGCGGGTACCAGCTGCACGCCGGGCCGGACGAGCTGGACGCGACGCTCGCCGAGCGGCTCGTGGCGCGGGCGCGTGCCGAAGAGGCGCCGTCGCTGCTCGACCGGGCGGCCGCGCTGTGGCGCGGCGAGGTGCTGGAAGACCTGCCGCACCACCACACCTGGTCGTCCGCCGTCGCGCGGCTGAGCGAGCTGCGGTTGTCGGTGCAGGAGGAACGGTTGCGGTTCCACGTCTCGGCCGGGCGGCACGCCGAGGCGATCGTGGAACTGCGTGGCCTGCTGGCCGAACAGCCGTTGCGGGAGGAGCTGTGGCGGCTGCTCGTCGTCGCGCTGGGCGCGAGCGGGCGACAGGGTGAGGCGCTGGCCGCGTACGCCGAAGCCGAGCGCGTGCTGCGCGCGGAGCTGGATGCCGAGCCGGGCGTGCGGCTGCGGCAGGCGGCGGCCGAACTGGACGCGCCGGCGCCGGTGTGCCAGCTGCCGCTGGACCTGTTCGACTTCACCGGCCGCGAGACGGGGCTCGCGGAGCTGACCGGCTTGATGGACGGCGAGCACCCCGCCGTCGTGGTGCTGTCCGGGCCGCCCGGCGCGGGGAAGTCGGCGCTGGCCGTGCACGCCGCCCACGCCGTGCGCGACCGCTACCCCGACGGCCAGCTGTACGTGGACCTGCGTGGCACGTCGGACTCGCCGCGGCGGCCGCTGGACGTGCTGGCCGAACTGCTACACGCGCTCGGCGTGCCGGACGCGGGGATCCCGCGCGGGCTCGACGAGCGGTCGGCATTGCTGCGGTCGCGGCTGGTGGGACGGCGGGTGTGCGTGGTGCTCGACGACGCGGGCAGCGCCGCGCAGGTGCGGCCGCTGCTGCCCGGCGCGGGCGCGGCCGCGGTGCTGGTGACCAGCCGGGGCAGGCTGCCCGACCTCACCGTCGCCCGGCACGTCGACGTCGGCGTGCTGACGGCCGCGGAGGCCACGGAGCTGCTGGGCCGGATCGCCGGGGCCGGCCGGGTGGCGGCCGAACCCGAGGCGGCGGCCGGGATCGTCGAGGCGTGCGGCCGGTTGCCACTGGCGATCCGCATCGCCGGAGCACGGCTTTCCCACCATCGCGAATGGACACTCCGCGCGCTTGCCGCCCGGTTGGCCGACGAGCGCCGTCGCTTGGACGAGCTGCGGGTCGGCGACCTGGCGGTGCGGGCGAGCCTCGCGCTGAGCCACGACCAGCTGCCCGGCAGCTGCGCCCGGGCGTTCCGCGCGCTGGGCGGGCTCGGGCCGCTGCCGTTCCCCGGCTGGGTGGTCGGGGCGCTGCTCGGGCGGGAGCACGCGGACGACGTGCTGGACGTGCTGGTCGACGCGCACCTGGTCGAGCTGGTCGGCGACCAGCCCCGGTACCGGCTGCACGACCTGGTGCGCTGCTACGCGCGGGAACTCGGGGAGCCGGATCCGGACGGCGTCCGCCGTGTGGTCGAGGGGTACCTCTCGCTCGCCACTGAGGCGGCGGAGCGGATGCCGGTCCGCTTCTTCGGCGCCGCGCCGGAGCCGAGGTCGGCGGACTGGTGGCGCCCGGACCAGCTGGACGATCCGGTGGCGTGGTTCGCGGGCGAGCGACCGGCGCCGCTCGTCGAACTGGCGGTGGCCCACGGTCTCGACGCGCTGGCGTGGCGGCTGGCGGCGGCGTTCACCCCGTACTTCGACCTGCGCGGGCACCACGAGGACTGGCGCCGCACGCACGAACTGGCGCTGGGCGCGGCCGAGCGGGCGGGCGAGCCGCGCGGGCAGGCGCTGGTGCTGCGCAACCTCGGGCAGCTCGAGGTCTACCAGGACGACTACACCGCCGCGCGCGAGGCGTTCGAGCGGTCGCTGGCGTTGTTCCGGAGCATCGGCGACGACCAGGGCGCGGCCGTCGCGCTGGCCGGGTTGAGCACGATCCGGCGCGTCGCGGGCGAGCACGAGATGGCACTTTCGCACTGCCACGACGCGCTGGAGCTGTTCATCCGCAGTGGCGACCGGCATGGCGAGGCGGTGGTGCGGATCGCGATCGGCTCGGTGTGGCTGGCGCGGGGCTGCCACGCGACGGCCGAGCGCTGGTTCACCGACGCGCGTGAGGCGTGTGTCGAGATCGGTGACCGGCACCGCGAGGCGCACGCCCGGCACCGGATGGCGTTGCTGCACCAGCAACGCGGCAACCTCGGACGGGCCCGCGAGGAGCTGGACCGGGCGATCGCGATCTTCGGCGAGCTGGGCGACGACCACTGCGTGGGCTACGCGCACCAGAGCCTCGGGGAGCTGTGCCTGCGCAGCGGCGACCTCGCGCACGCGAAGCTCCTGCTGGTGAACTCGCTGTCGGTGCACCGGCGCGACGGCGACCGGCGGTCCGAGGCCGAAGCGGGGCAGCTGCTTGGCGAGTTGCACGAACGGCTCGGACAGGTGCGCGAGGCTCACGGCCTGTTCCGGCGATCGCTGGAGATCTGGTCGGAGCTCGGCGCCGAAGAAGCGGCGGCCGCGCTGCGGGAACGGTTGAGTCACCACCCATTGACCATGATCGCGGGCGGGTCCATCCTGGTGCCCTCCGAGAGAGCCGGGAGGCAGCCATGAGCACCTTCGTCGTGGTCGGCGGCGCCGGGCGGACCGGCCGCCGGATCGGGGAACGGCTCGCGAGCGGCGGTCACCGGGTGGTGGTGGCGAGCCGGAGTTCGGAGCCCCCGCTGGACCTGACGGCGAAACCGGACCCGGCGCTCTTCGCCGGCGCCGAGGGGGTCGTGATCGTCGCGGAGCCGCCGAAGGAGCCGGACGCGGCGGAGGCCGCGATGCACGGCGGCGTCTCGGCGATCGCGGAAATCGCGGCGCGCGAGGACATCCCGGTGGTGCTGGTGTCCCAGATCTACCTGACGCGGCCGGCGGAGCACCCGGAGATGAGCGCGCGCATCGAGGCCCGCGCCAGGGGCGAGCAGGCGCTGCGGGAGAGCGGCGCGCAGTACACGATCGTGCGGCCGAGCTGGCTGCACGACCTGCCCGCCGCCGGGGTGCGCGTCGAGCAGGGCGACACCGGCGAGGGCCGGGTCTCGCGCGACGCGGTGGCCGACGCCGTCGTGGCCGCGTTGTTCGACCCGTCGGCGTCGGGCAAGACGTTCGAGCTGTACGACGACGAGGACTCGCCGCGGCCGGACTGGCCGTCGGTGTTCGCCGCGCTGCACCCCGATCAGTGACCGGGTAGCGGGTCCAGCACCTGCTTGCTGTGGTGCTGGTAGATGATCGACGTCCGGAACGTGACCATCTCCCTGCGGCTGGTGAACCGCTCGAGCAGGAACGCGTGCAGGTGGTCGATGTCCTGCGCGGTGACGTGCACGAGGAAGTCGTCGCTGCCCGCGATCGTGAAGACCGAGATGACCTCGGGCAGCTCGGCGAGCGAGCGTTCGAACGCGTCCACCACGTCCCGCGTCAGCGGCCGGATCTGCGCCGCGACGATCGCCTGCACGCCGCGGTTGAGGGCGCCGAGGTCGATGTCGGCGTGGTAGCCGCGGATCACGCCGCGCTTGCGCAGCAGGCGGATCCGTTCCAGACAGGTCGACGGCGCGATGCCGACCTTGCGCGCGATGTCCCGGTTCGACTGCCGCGCATCCTCCTGCAGAAGCCGCACGATCGCCGAATCAAGTTCATCCATGTTCGCAGCTCCGATGGTCGTGCCGAATATCGTTCGGCGGCGGCGCTTCGTGGTTGTGCATCAGCCTAGCTTTTCGCGCATGGAGCATGAAGAGGTGAAAGTCCGGCGCGGTCCCCGCTCGGGGCTGCCGGTCGTCGTCGCGATCCACTCCCGTGCGCTCGGCCCCGCGGCCGGCGGCATCCGGCTGCGCCGGTACCCGGACTGGCGGGACGGCCTGGCGGACGCGTTGCGCCTGTCCGAGGCGATGACCGACAAGAACGCGGCCGCCGGGCTGGATTTCGGCGGTGGGA
Source organism: Amycolatopsis sp. ATCC 39116 (assembly GCF_000231075.2). Taxonomy (NCBI): domain Bacteria; kingdom Bacillati; phylum Actinomycetota; class Actinomycetes; order Pseudonocardiales; family Pseudonocardiaceae; genus Amycolatopsis; species Amycolatopsis sp. ATCC 39116. Next base: position 42,069 of record NZ_AFWY03000049.1, read on the forward strand.
AGACGGTGATCGCGCTCGGGCCGGGGACGGAGCTGACGCCGTCGCTGCGGGAGGCGGCGCTGCTCGACGTGGGCGAGCTGATCGAGTCGTTCGGGGGCACGTACTTCGGCGGCCCGGACGTCGGGACGGGTCCGGACGACATGGTGGTGGTGCGGCGCTCGACGTCGCGGGTGTTCTGCCTGCCGCCGGAGCACGGCGGGACGGGTTCGTCGAGCATCCCGACCGCACTGGGGGTGTTCGCGGCGCTGCGGGCCGGGGCGCGGCACGTGTTCGGCAGCGCCGAACTGACCGGCCGCACCGTGGTGATCAGCGGGCTGGGCTCGGTGGGCGCGCTGGTGGCGCAACACGTGGCGGCGGCGGGCGCGCGGGTGGTCGTGTCCGATGTGGACCCGGCGAAGCGCGCTTCCGGCTACGAGTGGGTGGATCCGGAGAAGGCGCTGCGCACGCCCGCGGACATCGTGGTGCCGGCCGCGGTGGGTGGCGTGCTGTCCGCTGAGCTGGTGCCCGAGCTGTCCGCGCCGCTGATCGTCGGCCCGGCGAACAACCAGCTCACGTCCGAGACGGTCGCGGACGACCTGGCCGCGCGGGGAATCGTGTGGGTGCCGGACTTCATCGCCAGCGCGGGCGGCGCGGTGGACACGCTGCTGCGCGAGGTGGAAGGCCTGCCACACGAGGAAGCGACCGCCCGCGTGGAGGCGATCGGCACCACGGTGTCCGAGGTGCTGGCTTCCGCGCGGGACAAGGAAACCACCCCGCTGCGGGAAGCACGAGCCCGGGTAGCGGCCCGGCTGGCCTGACACGCACCCGGGTGACGACCCGGCTGGTCTGACACGCGCCCGGGTGGCGGGTCGGCTGGCCTGACACGCGCCCAGGTGGCGGGTCGGCTGGCCTGACACGCGCCCGGGTAGCGGCCCGGCTGGTCTGATGATGGCGGCGCCGATCGGTCACGTCTCGTGGCAGATCAGCGCCGCCCCACTCGTTGTCCGCGCTGCCCATCCACCGCGGCACCGGCAGCGCTCCTGCCCCGGAATCGCCGCCCACCTGTCCGACCGTTGGCCGCTCCATCCACAACAGCCCCAAGCGGCCGCCCCGTCACCACGCCCGGCCAACCGCCGCCATTCCATCCACCACAACGCCAACAGCTGCCCTACCGCCGACAAACCACCACCCACCCTGACCAACCGCTCCCTTCACCACAGCCCGCGCGCCCCTGCCCCTGGAATCGCCGCCCGCCTGCCCAACCACCGGCCATTCCCATCACCACAACACCCACCCCCGGAACCGCCGCCCACCCGCCAATCCCCATCACCACAACAGCCGCAGCAGCCCCACCGCCGGAACTGCCGCCCACCTGTAAGTCCACATCGGACATTCACCGCGCCTCGCACAGCCGATCGTCGTAGGCCTCGCGCGCGTCGAGCAGTTCCTCCCAGTGCTCGCCGACCCAGGCGCACACCACCTTCATCGGCTCCAGCATGCTGCGCCCCAGGGCCGTGAGCTCGTACTCGACGCGCGGCGGCGTGCCGGGGTGGCTGGCGCGGCGGACGAGCCCGTCGCGTTCAAGGCGGCGCAGCGATTTCGTCAGCCCTTTCGGGGTGCCCCGTCGCAGGGGCACCCGCAATTCGGAGAAGCGCCGTGGACCGTGCTCGAGGCACGCGATCACCAGCGGGGCCCACTTGTCGCCGAAGCGGATCGGCGTCAGGCCCGACGGGCAGAGCTCGTCGAACATGTCCGGTGGCAGGGGTTCGCGCATACTGCCACGGTAATCGGTATCCGAGAGGAAACCGGGACGCTGGCTACGGTCTCGCCATGAGCAGAATCGTGATTTTCGGCGCCGGCGGGCGCGCGGGACGGCAGGCGGTCGCGGAGGCCGCGCGGCGCGGGCACGAGGTGACGGCGGTGGTGCGCGACCCAGCGAAGCACCGGGCGCCAGACGGGGTCGAGCTGGTGGCCGGCGACGTCACGGACGCGAATTCGGTGGCCTCGCTGGTGAAGGACCAGGACGCGGTGATCTCAGCGGCCGCGGTCTACGGGGCGGGCACCGACCCGCAAGCATTCTTCACCTCGTCGGGACGCGCACTGGCCGCGTCCGGCGCGGCGCGGGTGATCGTCGTCGGCCTGTCGTCACTGGCGCCGGACGCGGCGGGCCGGCCGCTGAAAGATGCCCCCGGTTTCCCGGCAGAGTTCCGCCCGTTCATCGCAGCGCACGCCGTCGGCCTGGACCTGTTGCGCGCCAGCGACCTGGACTGGCTCTACGTGAGCCCCGCGGGAGACTTCGACCACGAGGGCGACCGCACCGGCTCATACCGGGTGGCGGCCGCCGGCGACCCGGAGGCGCGCGTGTCCTACGCGGACTTCGCGATCGCCCTGGTGGACGAGGCATCAAACCCCCGGCACCGGCGGCAACACCTCCTGATCACCGGCGCCTGATCAAGGCGCCCCACGGCCACGCGCCGGTGGAGGCAACACCGGCCGCCACCGGCGCCCAACCACCTACGCGCCAGCCGCCACGGCAGCACCCCGCCGAGCACCGGCGCTCCCCGCAGCCACACGCCGGCACGGCAAGACGTGCCGACCACCGTCACCTGGCCGACACTCCACGCGAACACGTCCCGACACGCCAACACTCGCCAGCCACCGACGCCCAACCAACACTCCACAGGCTCCCGCGCCGGTGCGGCAACACCTGACGATCACCGGCGCCCAACCAACCCTCCCTACGCGCCAGCCGCCACGGCAGCACCCCGCCGAGCACCGGCGCTCCCTCGGCCGCGTGCCGGCGTGGTCTCGCACCCCCGTCAGCGCGCGCCGCCACCCCAGCGCCCAACGGTCAGTGGCCCGCACCCCTTCGGTACCACCACTCCACCGACTCTCGAAGTTTGACCGCACATAACCGCTGATCAGAAGTTCTTGACCTCTAGTAATGTCGAGGTTACATCCTGGTCCGCATGGAACCTCTTGATGTTGCGGTGATCGTCGGAAGCACCCGGGACGGCCGGTTCGGCCCGGTGGTGGCGCAGTGGTTCGCCAGGCAGGCGGCCGAGCACGGCGAGTTCCGGGTCGACGTGATCGACCTGGCCGACGCGAATCTCCCCGCCGCCCTGTCCGGCCGGCCGACTCCCGAGGTGGCGGCGGTCAGCGAGCGCTTGGAGAAGGCGGACGCGTTCGTCATGGTGACACCGGAGTACAACCACAGCTACCCGGCATCGCTGAAGACTCTGCTGGACTGGCACGGCACGCAGTGGCAGGCGAAGCCGGTGGCGTTCGTGTCGTACGGCGGGTTGTCCGGCGGATTGCGTGCGGTGGAGCACCTGCGCCCCGTCTTCGCCGAGCTGCACGCGGCGACCATCCGGGAGACAGTGAGTTTCCACGGCGCCTGGAGCCAGTTCGACGACCAGGGCGAGCTGATCGACCCCGACGGCCCGACGGCAGCAGCGAAGGCGCTGCTCGACCAGCTCGCATGGTGGGCACACGCCCTGCGAGACGCACGGCGCGTCCGCCCATACGCAAGCTGACCATGGCCGAGTCGTGACGGGGGCGGCTGGGGGTCGCCCCGTCACGCTCACGACAACCACGGCAGCCGGGCGGCCTTCCGACACCCGGCGGCCCATGTCGCCACAGCTCGCCGGCACCCCCGCTCCGCCGGGCTCGACCTCGGCCCGCCGACTCGACCTCGGCCCGCCGACTCGACCTCGGCCCACCGGGCTTGACCTCGGCCCGCCGACCCGACCTCCGCCCACCGGGTTCGACCTCCGCCCGCCGACTCGACCTCGGCCCACCGGGCTTGACCTCGGCCCGCCGACCCGACCTCCGCCCACCGGGTTCGACCTCCGCCCGCCGACTCGACCTCGGCCCACCGGCCGCCCCCACGAGCCGGTCCCGACCACGCCGCTACGGCAAGCTCCGGCACCGGGCTCGGCCTCGGCCCGCCGGACCTCCCCACGAGCCGGTCCCGACCACGCCGCCTCGGTAGGCTCCGACGCTGGGCTCGCGGTGTGCAGGCCCCACCACCGGAATCAGCGCCCGCCCACCAGTTACCAAGAATCGCCCTACGCCGATCCCGCAGCAGTGATCACCGCGCCGGCCCTGCCATCGCGATCGCTGCGTGCCGGTCCCGCCGGGTCAGCTCCCGGCCTTCAGCTCCAGCTCGTCGAGTCCGGCGGCGAACGCCTGCGCGATCTCGCTGATCTCCGGCCGTCGGATGGTCAACGGCGGCGAGACGGCCAGCGCCTTCGCCAGCGTCCGAGTCAGCACGCCGCGCTGCCGGATGAGCAGGCTGAGGTCGGACACGGCCGACGGCAGGCGCTCGAACAGATCGGGCTGCAGTTCGACGGCAGCGAGCAACCCAACCCCTGCTCGGACCTCCCGGACGAGGGGGTGCGCGGCCAGCGGCTGCAGCGCGGCGGCGAGCTCACCTTCGAGCAGCTGTCCCCGCTGGAACAGGTTGTCCCGCTCGAGGATGTCGATGTTCGCCAGCGCCGCGGCGCAGCAGGCCGGATGACCGGAGTAGGTGGCGCCGTGCCGCAGCGTCGTGCCCGGCCGGTCCCAGAACGGCTCGGCGACGCGCCCGTGCACGACAACCCCGCCCAGAGGCAGGTACCCGCTGGTCACCCCCTTGGCGAAGGTGATCAGGTCGGGCTCCACACCCCACCGCTCGACACCGAACCACGTGCCGAGACGGCCGAAACCGCAGATCACCGCGTCGGCGATGACCAGGACGCCGTACTCCCGGCACACGTCGACCACGCCCTGCACGTAGCCCTCCGGCGGCGCGAGCACACCACCGGCACCGATGACCGGCTCGAACAGGAACGCCGCGACGCGTTCCGGCCCCACCCGCCGGATCTCGTCACGCAGCGCGTCGACCGAGTCGTAGGCGACGCGCGACGAGGACGGCAGGATCTCGCCGAACCCGGTTCGGTTGGCTTCGATGCCGGCCACGCCGGTGCCGATGCCGTTGGTGCCGTGGTAGGAGTTCGTCCGGCTGATGACGTGCACCCGCTCGGGCTGCCCCTGCACCACGTGGTAGCGGCGCGCGATCTTGACGGCACTGTCGATCGCCTCCCCACCGCCGGTGGTGAGGAAGACCTTGGCATCCGGCATCGGCGCGAGCCCGGCGAGCCGCCCGGCGAGCGCGCGGGCCGGTTCGTTGGTGAAGTCGCCGAAGATCGAGTAGCCGGCGAGCTTGCGCATCTGCTCGGCGGCGGCGTCGGCGATTTCCGCCCGGCCGTGGCCCGCGTTGGCGTACCAGAGGCTGGCCGTGGCATCCAGGTAACGGTTGCCTGCCGCGTCGTAGACCCACACGTCCTCGCCGCGCTCGAGGACGAACTCGTCTTCCCGGACGACCGCCATGTCCGAGAACGGATGCCACAGTGCTGTGTCCATGCCCCTCACGGTAGCGGGCGGACGACCTTGCCGGGGTTGAGAATTCCCAGCGGGTCGAAGGCCTGTTTGACCGCTTGGTGGACGGACACGCCCACCTCTCCCAGTTCCGTCTCCAGCCACTCCCGTTTCAGCATGCCCACGCCGTGCTCGCCGGTGATCGTGCCGCCCAGCCGGAGACCGAGCGCCATGATCGCGTCGAACGCGGCCTGCCCGCGCCGCACCGAGTCCGGGTCTGCCGCATCGAAGACCACGTTGGGGTGCATGTTGCCGTCCCCCGCGTGCCCGCACGTCGGAATCAGCACGTCGTGCTCGCGGGAGATGGCCGTCACGCCCTCGAAGAACTCCGCCAGCCTCGAGCGGGGCACGCACACGTCGTCCACCAGCCGATCACCGAGCTGCTCCATTGCGATCCCGGCCAACCGTCGTGCTGCGATGAGCATGTCCGCCTCGGCGCGGTCACTCGCCACCAGCACTTCGGTCGCCCCGCAGGACCGCGCGACCTCCGCGAACACCTCGAGGTCACGCGACGCCGCCGGCCCCCGATCGGACTGGGCGATCAACACGGCCTCGACGTCGTCCGGGAAACCCAGGTCCCGGTACGCCGCGACCGCGTCGATCGTCGGCTTGTCCATCAGCTCGAGCACCGACGGACGCTGCCCGCTGCTCAGGTACTCCGTGACCGCCCGGCACGCCGCGGGCGGCGCCGCGAAGAACGCGACCGCCGTCAACGGCGCCTCCGCGACCGGCCGCAGCGCCACCGTGACCTCGGTGATCACGCCGAGCGTTCCCTCCGAGCCGGTGAACAGCCGCACCAGGTCGTACCCGGCGACGCCCTTGGCGGTGCGGCGGCCGGTCCGCAGCACCCGCCCGTCGGCGAGCACCACTTCCAGTTCACGAACGAAGTCACTGGTGACTCCGTACTTCACGCAGCACAGCCCACCGGCGTTGGTGGCGACGTTGCCACCGATCGTCGACGACTCCCACGAGCCGGGGTCGGGCGGGTAGAACAGGCCCTTGTCCTCGACCGCTCGGGACAGGACCGCGTTCACGACCCCCGGCTGCACGGTCGCCGTGTGGTTGATTTCGTCGATGTCCAGGATGCGGGTCATCCGCTCCAGCGAGAGCAGGATCGCCCCGTCTACCGCGTTCGCTCCGCCTGACAGTCCCGTCCGGGCACCCTGCGGGACGACAGGGATCCGGTGCCGGGAAGCGACACGCAGGATTCTTACGACTTCTTCGGTCTCGGTCGGCCGTGCCAGCGCCATCGGCACGCCGGCGGTGCCGAACCCGGCTTGGTCGAAGCGGTAACCGGCCAGCACATCAGGGTTGGTCGTGACGAAATCGGCTTCCAGCTCGGCGATGAGTCCCACGAACTCACCGTATCGGGCGAAGGTAGGCGAGAGAACCGGGTGATGCCCGGGCGCTCGCCCGCGGACATCCGGGCATCACCCCCCTCTGGAGTGGTCTCAGGCGGTGATCTCCTTGCGGCTCTCACCACTCTCGATAGCGATCTTGCGCGGCTTGGCGGCCTCTGCCACCGGGATCCTCAGCGTCAGCACGCCGCTCTCGTAGCTCGCCTTGATGCGGTCGGTGTCGAGCGTGTCGCCCAGGAAGAGCTGCCGGGAGAACACGCCGAGCGGCCGCTCGGCCACCTGCATCTCGACGTCGTCGCCCGTCGCGGAGGGACGACGCTCCGCCTTGACGGTCAGCACGTTGCGTTCGATGTCCAGCTCGATCGCGTCCGGGTTCACGCCGGGCAGGTCGAACACCACCACGAACTCGTCGCCCGCGCGATAGGCGTCCATCGGCATCGCCGCGGGGCGCGACCACGTTCCCGACCCCTGGCCGAACACCTGCTGGGTCAGGCGGTCGAGTTCGCGGAAGGGATCGGTGCGCATCAACATCTCGCCACCTCCTTCAGTCTCTTTCACTTCGGACGTTGACGTCGCACACCACAGTTATAGCGCGTCATCGTTCCGTTGACAAGTACGTCCGTCATCGGCATGATGACGTTGTGCCGCCCTACGAGAACTTGCACGACGCGCTGGAACTGGTTGAGGAAGTGCTCGGCGAAGCCACCGCCGACTACGACTCGAGGAGGGTGCTCGCCGCACTCGAGGTGCTGCGGGCGCTACGGGAAGAGCTGACGGCCTGGGAGCCGCAGCTCATCGAAGCCGCGCGTGAAGCGGGCGTCAGCTGGGCGGAGCTGGCGCCGGCGCTCGGCGTCGCCAGCAGGCAGGCGGCCGAGCGTCGCTACCTACGGCTCCGGGATGCCGTGGGCAGCGACCACACAGCTGATGAACGGGTGCAGAAGACGCGAGACCGCCGCGCCGAGGAGAAGGCGGTGATGCAGTGGGCGCGCGAGAACTCCGCCTCGCTGCGCCGGCTGGCCGGGCAGATCAGCGCGCTGAAGGGCGTGCCCGGCGTGGGAAAGGTGCGACGCGCGCTGGCCGAGGACGACGCGGCAGCGCTGCTGACACCGCTGAGCGGAGTGGGCCAACACCTCGACCAGACATACCCCCAGCTGGCGGTCGAGGTTTCGCTAGTTTGCGATCACATGGACCGGGTGCGCCGGGAGACCCAGGAAAGGAGGCAGTCGTCCCGGGCGGGCAGCAGTTCCTGACGCTGCACCGCCACGAGCAGACCGGACGGCGCGCGAGGAGTTGCGGGTGGCGCCGCGAACGGTGCTTGATCAGCGCCTGGTGGGGACTGACCAGGGCGCGGGCCCTGGGCTGCGCTGCTGCCGGGCGCGAGCGGATACCGCGCCGGGCGAGCGGCTGCCGCGCTGGGGCAAGCCGCGGGTGGCTGCCATGCCGGGGCGAGCCGCGAGTAGATGCCGCGCCGGGGCGAGCCGCGAGTGGCAGCCGCGCGGGGCGAGCCGCGAGTGGCAGCCGCGCCGGGGCGAGCCGCGAGTGGTTGCCGTGCCCGGGGTGAGAGCTTGTCGCACGGGCGTGCTCTCAGGGGCACTCGTGGCAGCTGACGGAGTGGGGGTCCAGGGCATGGCTTCCGCCAGCGAAAGTGACCGCGGCGCAAGTCGCGGATGGTCCTTGTGCGCCGGGGGCGCTTTAGGTTGCTGGCGGACGTAGCCCGGGGCGTCGGGCCTCGGGCTTCGCGCGGGGTACCAGGCGCGTCGTGTTGGTGAGGTCAGCGGGGTCTTCGGCCTCCAGGCGTGGCTTGCCTTGGTTCCGGCCGAGTGCTGATCTGAGGGCGACCTCCCGGGGCAGCCAAGTGCGGCGAGTAGGTTGCCGCGTGTCCCGGAGGCGTGGCTTCCGCCTGTCTTTGGGCGGGCGTTCGCGGAGGTTGGCACACGGCGCAGTGCCCGGGGCGAACTGACGGAGTGAGCCGGTCGCGAAGCTGAGGGCGCGGCTGCCACCAGCTTCAACCGGCTGTGGGCACGGGTCGTCGGCGTTGTCTGGTGGGCATCGCTGGCGACTCCGTATGGCAGGCTCGAGTCGGAGGGCGGCCCCGCGCGCGACTAGGTACCAGCCTGCTGCTGGGCGGGTGGCGGCAGGTTGTCGCGCTGGTGCTGTCCCTGCCGCATGGGCGAGCTGACCGGGTGGCGCCCCTCAGGGGGTGACTTCGACCGGGGCCTTTTCCGTGGCCGAGATCTGTTCCGGGACGGAGATTTCGACGCGCGGGACCGACGGGGGCTTGCCGTTGGCGGGTGCGGCCGGTTTGGGCTGGTCGAGCGGCTCCCCGCTGGTGACGGGGGCTGCTGGTGGGGCGTCGGCGGCTGTCGGGGGCTCTGTCGTGGCCGTCTCGGCCAGGAGCGGGGTTGCCTCGGCCAGGAGAGTGTTGACGGCGCGGAGGCGGCTGGCCGTGTCGACTCGGATCTTGTCCAGTTCGGCGACCTTGGCGGTGGCCTCGTCGGTGCGGCGGCGCGCCTCGGCGGTGGCTTCGGCCAGTAGCTTCTCGGCTTGGGTGCTGGCTCTGGTGACCTTGTCCTCGGCGCGGGCGGTCGCCGAGGCGAGCATTGCGCTGGCGCGGTCGGTGGCCTCCGCGACCATCGCGTCCGCGCGCTTGGTCGCGTCGGCCAGCAGGGCATCGGCGCGGGAGGTCGCGTCGGCGAGCTTCGCGTCGGCCTGGGCGGTGGCGTCGGCGACGAGGGATTCGGCTTTGGCCTGAGCCTCGGTGGTGAGCTTTTCCGCTCGGGTGGTGGCGGTGGTGACCAGCTCGTCGGCCCTGGCCTGGGCGTCGGCCTCCTGCTTGGTGGCCTTCGCCTGGAGGGACTCGGCCTCGGCGCGTGCTGCGGCCACTGTCTGGTCGGCTTCGGTGCGCGCGGAGGTCAGGGTCTTCTCGGCTTCCGCGCGGGCCGAGGAGAGCAGGTCATCTGCTTGGGCGCGGGCGGATGCGACCAGGCTGTCAGCTTCCGCCCGCGCCGAAGTCACCGTGGTTTCGGCCTCGGCGCGGGCGGACGCGAGCGTTTCGTCCGCTTCCGTGCGGGCGGAGGTGAGGGTCTTCTCGGCCTCCGCGCGGGCGGAGGTCAGCGTTTCGTTCGCCTCGTCGCGGGCGGAGGTCAGCAGGCGGTCGGCTTCGGCCTGCGCGGAGGTGAGAGTTTTGTCGGCTTCGGTGCGGGCCGAGGTCAGCAGGGGATCAGCCTCGGTGCGGGCCGAGGTGAGCGTCTTCTCGGCCTCGGCGCGGGCGGAACTTAGCAGGTCATCCGCCTTGGTCTGGGCGCTCTTGACCAGCTCGTCGGCCTTTGCGGTGGCCTCGGCTTCGCGTTCGGCCAGTGCTCGCATCGACGTGGCTCGCCGGACGGACATCGCCTCTTCGAAGTCCCGCTCGATTTCGGCTCGGCGGCGGGCCGCCTGTTCGTCCAGCTTGCGCCTGCTCTGCGCCGCCTGGCGGGTCATCAAGTCGACCTCGGCCTGGGTGCGGCGCATCAGCTCGGCCTGCTCCTCAGCCATCTCCCTGCGCCGGAAGTCCAGCTCGGCGACCAGGCGTTCGTGCCGTTCGCGCAGCCGGCCGGCCGCCTGTTCGGCCGCCGCCCAGCTCCGTTCGGCCGCCAGCCGCGCCCGCTCGGTGACCTCGGCGGCCTCGTCCTCGGCCAGCTCCACCATCCGCAGCAACCGCTCGGTCAGCCCCTCCGCCTCGATGGGCGTCCGGCTGATCCGGTCGATCTTCTCGCGCAGGGCGTCGTTCTCCGAGCGCAGGTCCTCCAGCTGCGCGGCGAGCCGCTCGACGGCGGCGGCCGCCGCGTCCCGGTCGGCGATCACCATCCGCAGGTCGGTCTCCACGGCGCGGACGTACGCCTGCACCTGACGGGCGTCGTAGCCACGCCACGTGCGGTCGAAATCGGTCCGCAGTGGCACCAGGTCCTCGCGAGCGTCCACGGCCGTCATCCGCACCTCCCGAAGAGACTGTCCTGAATGGACAAAGCTGCTGAAAGCCTGCCACTGCCCAGCATCCTCTCATCCGCGCCCGGCGTCCACCCGCAGGGGCCGCGCGTTCGGAAATTCCGGTGTGACGTCATCGCATTCGCCTTCGGGTCCACCTCCGCAACCCGGATGGCGGCACGCCTGCACGGGCAGATCTCCTGCGCGGCAACGGCATCGGCAACTGATTCACCTGCAGGTAGTGCCGCGGCCGACGTTCGGATGCTTCGCGTTCGCGCCCGTGATCACCGTGTGCGATGGCGAGTTCCGGAAAAAGCACTGAACCTTCAAGTCCCGGTCGAGCCAAAAGCGGGCGCGAAACGACGAATGGACCACCCGCCACGAGCCGGCGGCGACATGCCAACGAGCTCCCGGCAACGGAACAGCCCGGACGCCGGGAGCGTGGTGGCCATGAGGCCGGACTTAGTGGCCAGGCGGCCGGGCGGTTGACCGGGGGGGTGGGCGGTTGGCCGGGCGTGGTGGACGGGCGGCTGGACGGTTGGGCGGGCAGCTGGGCGGTTGGCCGGGCGGCGTGGGCGGTTGGCCGGGCGTGGTGGACGGGCGGCTGGACGGTTGGGCGGGCAGCTGGGCGGTTGGCCGGGCGGCTGGGCGGTCGGCCGGGCGGCCGGGCGTGGTGGCCGCGCGGCTGGAAGGTTGGCCGGGCTACTGGGGGTGGTGGTTGGCCGGAGGGCCAGACGTGGTGGCCAGGCGGCCGACGTGGTGGCCAGGCGGTTGGCGGGCGGCTGGGCGTGGTGGCCGGACGGCCGGGCGGTTGACCAGGCGCCTGGCCGGGCGGCTGGACTGTTGGGCGGGCGTGGGCGGTTGGGTGTGGTGGCTGGGCGATGGGTCGGGTGGCCAGGCGGTTGACCGGGCGATTGGCCGGACGGCCGGACACGGCGGCCAGGCAGCCGAACACGGCGGCCGGATGCCGGGCGGTTGGCGGGTTCCCGGGTCCCGCACGTCACCGGCTCCCCGGTCGGCGGACCGGGTGGGCGCGGGGCGCAGCGGCCGGGATCAGTGCAGGTCAGAGCGACCTGGATTGGTCCGGGCCAGCGGGTTCGGGCAGTTCGCAACCGCCCGGCGCGGGTGGCCTGGACCGTTTCGAGGTGTTTGCCGCGCGGCGTGTGGAGCCGACACCGTAGCCTTGCCGGGGTGACGGAGACCGAGGGGCAGGACAACCCGCGCGTGATCGCCGGCCGGTACCGGCTGCAGCGTCACATCGGCGGGGGCGCGATGGGCGTCGTCTGGGAAGCGAACGATCAGCTACTCGACCGGACCGTTGCGGTGAAACAACTTCTGCTACCGCCGCGGCTCACCCCGGAAGAGGCCGAGCAGGCCCGCAAGCGCTCCTTCCGCGAGGCCCGCCTCGCCGCCCGCCTCCAGCACCCGCACGCCATCACCGTGTTCGACGTGGCCGACGACGACGGCAAGCCCGTGCTGGTGATGGAGTACCTGCCCTCGCACAGCCTGGCCGAGGTCCTCGCCGAGCGCGGCAGCCTCCCGCCAGGCGAGGTCGCCCGCATCGGCGCGCACGCGGCGTCCGCCCTGGCCGCGGCCCACGCGGCCGGCATCGTGCACCGCGACGTCAAGCCGGGCAACATCCTGCTCGGCGAGGACGGCATCGCGAAGATCACCGACTTCGGCATCTCCAAGGCCGCCGACGACGGCACCCTGACCGGCAGCGGCCGCTTCGCCGGCACCCCCGCGTTCCTCTCCCCCGAGGCCGCGCGCGGCGAGACACCCGGCCCGGAGTCCGACGTCTACTCTCTCGGCGCCACTCTCTACGCCGCGGTCGAGGGCCGCATGCCCTACGGCGACACCGACAACCAGATGGCGCTGCTCTACGCGGCCGCCGCCGGCCGCGTCGCTCCGCCGGAGCACGCCGGGCCGCTCACCGGCGTGCTCACCCGGATGCTCGACGTCGACCCCAAGGCCCGTCCCACGATGGCCGAACTGGCCGCTGAGCTGGGCAAACTCGCCTTGATGACGGCCACGACCAAGGTCGACCCGGTGCCGCCGCAGAGACCGTCGCGGCGAAGATTCGCCTACGCCGGCGCCGCACTGGCCGTCGTCGCCGCCCTGGTCGTCGCGCTCGTCATCCTGCTGCCCGCCTCGACCGGGGACAACGACGCGCCCGCCGACCAGGCCTCGGCCCCGCCTTCCCCCACGTCCGCGACGAACAGCCCGGCCCCGCCGTCGACCAGCGTCACCACCGTGACCAAGACGGCGACCAGCAGCCCGAGCCCGACCCCGGCCACCGCCTCCGCGGTCCAGGCCGTCAGCGACTACTACGCGATGATGCCGGGCAACACCGACGCCGGCTGGGAGCGGCTCGGCCCGGGGCTGCAAGCCCAGGGCAAGACCCGCTACGTCAACTTCTGGTCCAGCATCAGCTCCGTCACCATCGTCGGCGGACCACGGCAGATCGACGCCAGCACCGTCGAGGTCACGGTCGATTTCGTGAAGGGCGGCTCGCACTCCCGCGAGCGGCACCACCTGGGCATGATCGAGCGCGACGGCAAGTGGCTGATCAACACCGACACCCTGGTCCGGTAGAACGGGAGGCGTGGCCTACTCCGCGCTCTCCCACCTGGACTGCCCCCGCTGCCACCTGACCCACGACGCGGACCGCGTGCAGGGCCTCTGCACCTGCGGCTCACCGCTGCTCGCCCGCTACGACCTGGCCGCCACCACGGTGACCAGGGACGAGATCGCCGGGCGCGAGCCGACCCTGTGGCGCTACCACGAGGTCCTGCCGGTCCGGTCGGCCGCGAACGTGGTCTCCCTCGGCGAGGGCGTGACGCCGCTGCTGCTGCTGCCCACTTACGGCGCGCAGGTCGGCGTGCCCGGCCTGCTGATGAAGGACGAGGGCCTGGTCCCGACCGGCTCGTTCAAGGCGCGCGGCGCCGCGGTCGGCGTGTCCCGCGCCGCCGAGCTGGGCGTCACCGGGATAGCGATGCCCACCAACGGCAACGCCGGCGCCGCCTGGGCCCTCTACGCCGCGCGCGCCGGCCTGCGCAGCCTGATCGCGATGCCGGTCGACGCGCCGGCGATCACCAGGGCGGAGTGCCAGGTCAGCGGCGCCGAGCTGTACCTGGTCGACGGCCTGATCTCGGACGCCGGCAAGCTGATCCGCGACGCCGTCGCCGAACGCGGCGGCTACCAGGACGTCTCGACGCTCAAGGAGCCGTACCGCATCGAGGGCAAGAAGACGATGGGGTACGAGATCGCCGAGCAGCTCGGCTGGCGCGTGCCGGACGTGATCGTGTACCCGACCGGCGGCGGGGTCGGCATCATCGGCATCCACAAGGCGCTGCTGGAGATGCGTGAGCTGGGCTGGATCCCGGACGGCAAGCTGCCGCGGCTGGTCGCGGTCCAGGCCACCGGGTGCGCGCCGATCGTGGACGCGTTCCAGCGCGGCGCCCGCGAGTCCGAACCGGCCGTCGGCGCGCGCACGATCGCCTTCGGGATCACGGTGCCCAAGGCGCTGGGCGACTTCCTCGTGCTGGACGCCGTCTACTCCACCGGGGGCACCGCGATCGCCGTCAGCGACGAGGAACTGCTGGCCGAGCAGGGCAACCTCGCGCGCGCCGAGGGCACGTTCGTCTGCCCCGAGGGCGCCGCGTGCTTCGCCGCGGTCCGCGAACTCCGCGGATCGGGCTGGCTGTCCGCGGACGACGAGGTCGTCGTCCTCAACACCGGCGCGGGCGTCAAGTACCCGGAGACGGTCGAGGTGTCCGTGCCGGTGCTGGCCAAGGACGGCGCGATCCCGCCTCAGGGCAGGTAGTACATCGGGTTCGGCAGCTTGACCGGCCGCTCCGCGTGCCCGCCGTCGAGGTCGCTGTACTGGTCGCCGAGGTTGAGCACGATCGTCTCGCCGGTGGCTTCGATGTGCGCCCGCGTGCCGGACTTGTACTGCACGGTGTCGCAGGTCAGGCCGCACGCCAGGTAGTCCGGCGCGGTGGTCTCCGGCTTGAAGAACGCCGCCGCGGGCGCCGGGTAGCCCTCGTTCGCCAGGTTCTTCAGCGACGCCGGGCCCTGGTGCTCCTTGCGGCCGGTCAGGAAGTAGACGTCGACGCCGTGCTGTGCGGCCCAGTTCGCCAGTTCGAGGGTCGGCTTGATCGCCGGGAACGCGCCGTCGTTGATCGCCTTCTCCTGCTTGACCGGGTCGAAGCCGAAGTCGTTGTCGGCTTCCCAGCCGTAGGTGACCTCGGAGGTGTCGTCGATGTCGAGCACGATCGCCGGGTTGCGCACGCCCTGCTGGAGGCGGATCGCGAGGTAGCGCTGGGCGCCCTCGACCTGGCGGCGGACGTCGGCGGCCCACTGGCTGCGGTCGGACTCGTGGTGCTTGCCGTCCGCGTCCACCTGGTCGCCGTAGTAGGCCTTGACGTCGAGCTTGACCTGACCGAGGTTGTCCGGCTCGTGGCTGCCGCCCGAGGTGGCGACGGCGGTGGCGCCCCCGGCGACGGTGGCGCCGATCGCGGCAGCGGCGGCCAATTTGACCAAACCGGACATTCTCTCACGCAACACGGGTCCTCCTCGTGAACGGTTGACGACCCGAGAACCTACCCCGGGATCCGCTCCGCGCGACAGAGGAAGAAGTGGGGCGTGCGGCCGATCCGCGTGAGCACCACGCTGGCCTCCTGGTCGCCCGCGAGCTTGAGCCGCTTGCGCAGCGCGTCCGGGTCGATGTCCAGGCCGCGGACCAGGATCTCCAGCCTTCCGACGCCGCGCGCCCGCAGCAGCGAACGCAGCGATTTCTCCTGGTAGTGGCCGTGCTCCAGGACGCGGAAGGCCCGCACGCCGGGTGGCGGCACATCGCCGGTCAGGTAGGCGATCCGCTCGTCGAGCTGCCACAGCCCGTGCCGGGCCGCGTAGTGCTTGACCAGGCCGGCCCGCACCACCGCGCCGTCCGGGTCGACGATCCACTCGCCCGGCGCGGCGGCGCCCGCGTCCGACGGGTCCCGGTCGGTGATCGTCCACTGTGTACCGTCCGAGCGCAGCACGGTCGCTCGACGCTCCGCCGTCGCCAGCCCGGCGCTCCACACGCAGGCCTCCCGCACCTGGCCGTCGAGCGACACCAGCTCGATCTCCGCCGCCCACGGCACGGCCGCCGGATCCAGGCCGGGGGCGCACTTCACGACGAGGTCCCGGCCCGCGTAGGCCTCGGCGAGCTCGTCCAGCGGCGGCGCGAAGTCCGACGGGCGCCAGGTCCGGCGGCCCGCCGAGTCGCGGCGGGCCGGATCGGCCACGACCACCGCGTCCCGGCTGACCGGTCGCAGCGCGTCGGCCTGAACCAGCGGCACGCCGGGGCAGTTGTGCCGCGCCATCGCCAGGCGCACCGGGTCCAGGTCGGAGCCGAGGCACCGTCGGGCGACCCGGGCCAGCTCGGCCAGGTCGGCGCCGATCGAACAGGTCACGTCGTGCACGTCGAGTCCGGTCAGCCGCTCCGCGCGGTGCCGCGCCACCGGCGGCACGCTGGCCTGCTGCAGCGCGTCGCCGGTGTAGAGCCAGGACGGGTCGAGCTTGCCCTTGCGCCGCAGCAGCACGGTCTCCAGCACCGCGGCGAACCGCTCACCGGCCAGCTTGCGCACGGCCGCGACGTCCGCGATCCGGTCGGTCAACGGCAGCTCGGCGACCTGGCCCAGCGCACGCGCGCCTTCCTCCGAGCGGAGGAAGGCGACGTCGTCGAGGGTGAACGCGTAGGGCACTTACGGCTTGATACCGGTGATCATCACGTTGTAGAACAGCTCGCGCGGCAGCACCTTGGACAGCACCTTCTTGTCCAGCGCGGACAGCCGCAGCCACAGCTGGTAGGCGAACATCCGCCACCGCACCGTGAGCTTCTCCTGCGGCACCGCCGCCTCGAACGTGCGGATCGGCCAGCCGGCCAGCGCCGCGCTGAACTCCTCGGTGACCGCGCGGACGTCGACCGCGCCCGCGCCGAGCGCCATGCGCTCCAGCTCGGACGGGTCGAACGTGTGGATGTCGACCACGGCCTCCAGCGCCGCCGCGCGCGAGGACTCGTCCAGCTCCTCCTGCGGGCGCCGCCAGCCGCTCAGCGCCGGGACCTTGGTGACGTTGGTGGTCAGCCACCAGGTCAGCTGGCCGAGCTTGCGCGCGTAGAAGTTGCCGATCTTGGTCGGCTCACCGGCGAACACGAACCGGCCGCCCGGCTTGAGCACCCGCAGCACCTCGCGCAGCGCGCCCGGCACGTCCGGGATGTGGTGCAGCACCGCGTGCCCGACCACCAGGTCGAAGCTGTTGTCCGGGTAGGGGATGCGCTCGGCGTCGGCCACCCGGCCGTCCACGTCCAGGCCCAGGTTCTCGGCGTTGCGCAGCGCGACCTGCACCATGCCTGGCGAGAGGTCGGTGACCGAACCCTTCTTGATCACGCCGCCCTGCATCAGGTTCAGCAGGAAGAAGCCGGTGCCGCTGCCCAGCTCCATCGCGGTCGGGTAGGGCTGGCCCTCCTCGCCCGCGACCGCATTGAACACGTCAGTGGCGTAGGAGATGCAGCGCTCGTCGTACGAGATCGACCACTTCTCGTCGTAGGTGCCTGCCTCCCAGTCGTGGTAGAGGATGTTGGCCAGCTTCGGGTCCGAATACGCCGCCTTGACCTCTTCCTCGGTCGCGTGCGGGTTCGGGGCGGGGTCGGTCACGTCACTTCCCTTCGAAGGTGGCCTTGCCGGGGCCGTTCTCCACGAAGGAGGTCATGCCCGTGGTCTGGTCCTCGGTCGCCCACAGCGCCGTGAACAGCTGCGTCTCCAGCTTGAGGCCGCTGGCCAGGTCCATGTCGAGACCGCCGTCGATCGCGGCCTTGGCCTGCGCGAGCGCGACGGCTGGGCCGTTCGCGAACTGACCGGCCCACTTCTGCGCCGCGGAGTAGACGTCGTCCGGCGCGACCAGCTGGTCGACCAGGCCCAGCGACAGGGCCTCCTCGGCCTTGACGAAGCGGCCGGTGAACACCAGGTCCTTGGCCTTGCTCGGGCCGATCAGGCGCGCGAGCCGCTGCGTGCCGCCCGCGCCGGGGATGATGCCGAGCAGGATCTCCGGCTGGCCGACCTTCACGTTGTCGCCGGCGATCCGGTAGTCCGCGCCCATCGCGAGCTCGAGCCCGCCGCCCAGCGCGTACCCGGTGATCGCGGCGACGACCGGCTTCGGGATCGCGGCGACCGCGGCCACCGTGCTCTGCAGCTTGGCGCCGAACGACCGCATCTCGACGTAGGAGCGGGTGACCATCTCCTTGACGTCCGCGCCGCCGCAGAAGGTCTTCTCCCCGCCGTACAGGATCACCGCGCGCACGTCGGACCGCTCGGTGACCTCCTGCGCGGCCACCGCCAGCTCGGCCGTGACCTGGCCGTTGATCGCGTTGACCGGGGGCCGCTCCAGCCGGATCGTGCCGATCCCGCCGTCCACCTCGAGCCGTACGAACTCGCCCACGCTGGCATCCTCCTTGATCTTGCCTACCGGCTGGTAGGGCTGACCTTACCGGCGACGCGCGAAGAAGCGGTCACCCGAGCGTTCGAGGACGAGGTCCTGGTCGAACGTCTTGGACAGGTTCTCGGCGGTGAGCACGTCGTCGACCAGGCCCGCGACCACGGCCCGGCCTTCCCGCAGCAGCAGCGCGTGGGTGAAGCCTGGCGGAATTTCCTCGACGTGGTGTGTGACGAGCACCATGGCCGGCGCGTCCGGGTCGAGCGCCAGCTCGGACAGCCGGGCGACCAGGTCCTCGCGGCCGCCCAGGTCGAGACCCGCGGCGGGCTCGTCGAGCAGCAGCAGCTCCGGGTCGGTCATCAGCGACCGGGCGATCAGGGTGCGCTTGCGCTCGCCCTCGGACAGCGTGCCGTACTCGCGGTCGGCCAGGTGCCGGATGCCCAGCGCGTCCAGCAGCTCCTCGGCGCGGCCGGTGTCCATCGTGTCGTACTGCTCGCGCCAGCGGCCGATCACCGCGTACCCGGCGCTGACCACGACGTCGACGACCTTCTCGTCCCCCGGCACGCGCGAGGCGATCGCCGCGGAGGTGAAGCCGATGCGCGGGCGCAGGTCGAAGATGTTGGTGCGGCCGATCTGCTCGCCCAGCAGGTGCACCGACCCGGTGGTGGGGTGCAGTTCGGCGGCCGCGAGCCGGAGCAGGGTGGTCTTGCCTGCGCCGTTCGGGCCCAGCACCACCCAGCGCTCGTCCAGCTCGACCGACCAGTCGAGGCCGGCCAGCAGGTCGTTCTTGCCGCGGCGGACCCCCACCCCGGCCATCCGCACCACGAGATCGTCAAGGTCGTTCGGCTCGCTCACGGGCCCATTGTGGCCGCCGGGCGCCGCCGGAGTCCCGCCGCCCCCGTACCACTTGGTGGGACGTCACAGCGGGTAGCCGGATCTCGTGGCACGATGCGCTTCGTGAGCACCTCCCGGTACCCGCGGCGCCGCTTCTGGCGCAACCGTGCCGTGGATCTGGTGCTGGTCGCGTCCTGCGGGTGTAGCCCGACGCGGCACGGTCGCTGACCTGCCGCGTCTCGCCACGTCCCCTTTCACGCGACCTTCTGGAGACTTTCGGTGACTTCTGTCCTGCGTTCGACCGAGATCCACCCGCGCCTGATCGGAACCGCGCTCGAGGAGCTGCTGCACCCCGAGCGGCTGCTGTGGACGCCGACCCAGCTCGCCGGCCTGACCCGCACCGTCACGCTGGAGCTGGGTGCGCGGATCTCGGAGTTCCTGCACTTCGACGCCGACCAGCGGTGGTGGGCGCGGCTCGCCCTCACCGAGGGGATCGAGCTGTGGGTGTTGACCTGGCTGCCCGGGCAGGGCACCAAGCCGCACGACCACGGCGGCGCGGCCGGGTCGTTCACGGTGCTGCGCGGCGAGCTGTCCGAGGAGTACCGCTACCCCGGCGGGCCGATCCGGCAGCGCACCCATGTGACGGGCGACGGAATCGGGTTCGGCGCCGGGCGGGCGCACCAGGTGACCGGCGCGGGCACCGAGGCCGCGGCGAGCATCCACGCCTACTCGCCGCCACTGGTGCCGACACGCGAATACGCCAGTCTGGCTGACGTGCCCGCCGAGATCCCGCCGCTGCCGGGCATCCTGCGCTGATGAACATCGACGAGATGCTGGCCTCCGCGCGAGCCACCCTGAAGCGGGCCGAGCCCGCCGACGCCTGGCGGCTGCAGGCCGAGGGCGCGCTGATCGTGGACATCCGGCCGATCGGCTACCGCGAGGCCGAGGGCGAGATCCCGGGCGCGGTGCCGGTCGAGCGGATCCACCTGGAGTGGCGCCTCGACCCGGCGAGCGACCACCGGCTGCCCGGGGTGCGCCCGGACCGGCCGGTGGTCCTGGTGTGCAACGAGGGCTACGCGTCCAGCCTGGCGGCGGCCGACCTCCGGCGGCTGGGGTTGTCCCGGGCGACGGACCTGGTGGGCGGTTTTCGGGCGTGGCGGGCCGCCGGGTTGCCCGTGCAGCCGGGTGGCACGCCGGCGGTTCCCTGAGGGGGAGCTGGTTGCTGGGGCCCCACGGTGGCGCGGTGCGGTGTGGAGTGGCGGGTGGTTGCGGTGGACTGCGCCGCGGAGCGGTGGGGGGTGCGCCACGGAGCGGCTGGGGGT
>NZ_AFWY03000048.1:0-62765 GCF_000231075.2 Amycolatopsis sp. ATCC 39116
ACCCACCCGGCAGGCCCTGGGCGGTGCCGGCGCAGCCACCCACGCCCCGCCAGGCCAACCACCGGGCTGGCGCAGCCACCCACGCCCGCCAGGCTGGCCCAGCCACCCACCGGGCAGGCCACCGGCCCGGTTGGCGCAGCCACCCACGCCCGCCAGGCTGGCCCAGCCACCCACCGGGCAGGTCACCCGCCCGGCTGGCGCAGCCCGCACCCGGCAGCCGCTGCGCGGTGCCGGCAGTCCGTGTGGGTGAAGCCCGCTCGGGTGGTTCTGGGCCTCCACTTCGTCCGCTCAGTCCGGGCGCAGGAAGGCCTTCAGGGCGGCCGCGATGCTCGCCTCGTCGAGGGCGTGCGCCAGGTCGTGGTCGGTGACGTCGCCGTACCTGCGCACCTCCGCGTCCCGGCGGGTGCCGCGTGCCCGGAGGCGGTGCGGGACCTCCACGAGGGCCTCGCTGACCTGGTGGGCGGACGTGCCGGCCAGGTACGGCTCGACCAGCACCACATCCGCCACGCCCGTCTCGGCCACCGCCGCGCGCAGGGTCGCGGCGTCGAAGGGGCGGACGGTCTTCGCGTAGAGCACCGTCACGTCCAGGCCCTCGGCCGCGGCCAGCACGCGGTCCAGCATCGGGCCGACCGCCAGCACGACCCCGCGCCCGCCCCGGCGCACCACCTGCAGACCCGGCCCCGGGCGTGGGCGCGCGTTCGACTGGCCGCTCAGGCGCAGGTACACCGTGCCGTCGCCGGGCAGCGCGTCGCGCAGCAGCGACACCGCCTCGTCCGGGTGCCCTGGCACATGCACGGTCCAGCCCGGGATCGTGTCGATGAGCGCGACGTCCCCCGGCGACTGGTGGGTCCGGCCGGCGGTCGACATGTCGTACGAACCGCCCCACGAGACGAGCACTGCGCCCGCGCCCTGGTGGGTCAGGTCCAGCTTGACCTGCTCGTACGGCCGCTCCACGAGGAACGACGGGAACGTGTGCACCACGGGCCGCATCCCGGCCAGCGCCAGCCCGCCCGCGACGCCGATCAGCGCCTGCTCCCGGATGCCGACGTTGATGACCCGGTCCGGGTGCCTGCGCCGGGCGGCTTCCAGCGATGCGGCGGAGATGTCGGCAAGCACGACCGCGACTCGCGGATCCTCGTCGAGCACTTGCTCCAATGTGGACAGAAAGGTCTCCCGCATTCCGCTCATGGCTCAGCTCCCCTTCGGTTCGACGACGGCGACCACGCACAGCGGCCGGTCCGGGTGCGGCGTGGTGAACGCCGCGTGCAACGCGTCGTGGTCGCGGCCGTCGACCGTGCGCGTGGCCCAGCCCTCGACCGCGAAGCGCTGCGCGATGCCGCCCGGCCAGCCGTGCGTCGCCGACTGGTTGTCGACCACCACCGCGCTCAGCTGGGCCATCGACGCCCGTCCGGCGAGCGCGATCGCCTCGTGGTTGGAGCCCTCGTCGAGCTCGGCATCCCCGGTCAGCACCACCACCTTCGGTTCCGTCAGACCCTGCGCGCGCAGCCCGAACACCGTCCCGACGCCGAGCGCGAGCCCGTGCCCCAGCGAGCCGCTGGAGATCTCCACGCCGGGCACGAGCGTCCGGTCCGGGTGGTAGCCCAGCCTCGACTCGCTGCCCGCCCAGCCGGCCAGTTCCACGGGGGCGAGAAACCCCTTCGCCGCCAGGACCGCGTAGTAGGCCATCGGCCCGTGGCCCTTCGACAACAGGAACCGGTCGCGGGCCGGATCGTCCGGCGCGTCGGGCGACACGTTCAGCACCCGGTCGTACAGCACCCACAGCACATCTACTGTGGACTCCGCCGCGCCGGAATGCTTCTCGTCGCCGCGCATGGCGTCGATCAGCGCCGGCAGGTCGGCATAGCCCATCCCCCTGGTCGTGTTTTCCATGCTTCGACCGTGCAACCTCGACTTAAGTCGAAGTCAAGGCTAGGCTGGCGCCGTGACCAAGCTTGCCGACCACCTGACCATTGGCCAGGTCGCGGAGCGCAGCGGCGTGCCGCACACGGCGCTGCGCTTCTACGAGGACCGGGGCCTGATCACCTCCGAGCGCTCGGCCGGGAACCAGCGCCGGTACCCGCGATCGGTGCTGCGCCGGATCGCGTTCATCCGGGCGGCGCAGCGGGTGGGGCTCAGCCTCGAGGAAATCCACGACGCGCTGTCCACCCTGCCACGCGACCACGCCCCGACGAAGGCCGACTGGGCCCGGCTGTCCCGCGGGTGGCAGGACGAACTCGACGCCCGGATCGACGCCCTGCAGCGGCTGCGCGACCGGCTGACGGGTTGCGTCGGGTGCGGGTGCCTGTCGTTGCGCGTGTGCGGGCTCTACAACACCGACGACCGGATGGCGCAGTACGGCCCAGGCGCGCGGGGACTCAAGCCGGCCACCGAGGGTGGCGCGTAGTCGGCCGACGGGTCGCGCGCAGTCGGCCAGCGACGGTGGCGCGCAGCCAGCCGGCGAGGGTACCGCGCAGCCGGCGAGGGGTGCTTGATTTCGGGAGTGCCGGGGCATCGCCTCCTTCTGTTGACCGCAATACGGGGATGACGGATGGTCTCGGCTGCAGCCGGGCGCGGGGAGCCAAGTCGGCCCGGGATGGCGCTCAATCAGCGCGATGGGTGCACGTCGCGGGAGCCCCAGGATGGCGCTCAATCGGCGCGATGGGTGCACGATTTCGCGGGAGTGCCGGGGCACCACCGGCTTGAGGTCCGCGAGACGGGAGCTGGCGCTCAAGTCGGCGAGCCGCGGGCTCGCCCGGGAGCGTCAGGCCTGCCCCACATCGAGCAGGGCCTCGTCGAGCCGCGGCGGACTCCGGTGCATGGTGGGGGCGTGCCGGAGCTCGTCCCGGCGCCAAGCGCGGCCGGCACCCCGCAGTCGCAGTTCACGGCGCGTCTTCGGAACATCCGGTCGAGCGCGACGACACGTGGCGCACGCAAGCCGCGCCAGCGTCGCGTCCACCGCAGCGTGCCGTCGCAGCCGAAATCGGCCAGCAGGCGGCTCACGTAGCAGCTCAGGCATTCCCGTTCCTGCGGCTCGGTCCACAGGTCGAGCAGGCCGGCGTTCGTCATCGCACCCTCCTTCGGTTCGTGCTCCCTGACTACCAGCGGCCTCCGACAAAAACCTTGCGCCGCCTCACCCGATCGTGCGCAACTGGAAACAACATGGACGAAAGAACGATCATCCGCGTGTCCAAGCGGCTGTCCCGGCACCTGCGGCACGAGCCCGGCGCGATCGGGCTGTCCCTCGGTCCCGGCGGCTGGGTCCCGATCACCGAACTGCTCGCCGCGCTCGCCCGCCACGGGCTGCCGCTCTCCCGGGCCCAACTGGACGAAGTCGTGGCAGGCAACGACAAGCGCCGCTTCGCCTTCGACGAGACCGCGACGCTCATCCGGGCCAGCCAGGGGCACAGCGTGGACGTCGACCTCGGCCTGCCGGACGCCGACCCGCCCGCCACCCTCTTCCACGGCACCGCGGAACGGTTCCTGCCCGCCATCCTCCGCGAGGGCCTGCGCCCGCGCTCCCGCCACGACGTGCACCTTTCGAGCGACACCGAGACCGCCGTCCGCGTCGGCTCGCGGCACGGCAAACCCGTCGTGCTGGTCGTCGACGCTGCCGGAATGACCCGCGACGGCCACCGCTTCCAGGTGAGCGCGAACGGCGTCTGGCTCACCCGTGCGGTGCCTCCGCAGTACCTGAGCCGTCACTGACCGATCACAATGAACGGGTGCGGATCAGGCCAGCCGATGTCACCGACGCCGTAGCCGTCTACACCCTGCTGGACCAGTCCGCCGGCGGACAACCACGGCGGGCGGCGTTCGACCACCACTATGAGCAGCTCATCGCGGCGATGACCTACGACGACACCGACTTCCTGGTGGCCGACACCGACGGCGAGGTCGTCGGCTACGTGCTGGCCGCCCGGGTCCTGTCGCTGCACGCCGGCGGCCCGGTCAGCCACCTGCTGGAACTGGTGGTCGCGCAGGCGCACCGACGGCAGGGCATCGGCGCGATGCTCGTCGACGCGGTCGTCCGGCGAGCGCGGCGCGCCGGGGCCGTCGAAGTGCACGTCATCGCCAGGCACATCCCCGGCTACTTCGAGCGGCTGGGCTTCGCCGAGACCGCGACCTGCCTGACGCTGCCGCTCTCCTGAGTCAACCGCGCCGGCGGGGCCTGCCGAGCAGCTTGCGCCCCACCTCGAGCAGCGACTCGCGCAGGGTGTCGTCGTCGTAGTGCGCCAGGTCGGGCGAACCGCCGGCCAGCGCGATTCCGGCGACGGCGGCGTGCGCGGCGACCACCCGCGCCGGATCGGGATCGGGGCCCGTCAGGATCGTCATCATCCCGACCATGCAGCTCTCCTTGCCGAAGAAGTGCTTCTCCAGCGCCCGCGCCACCCCGGGGTCGCTGGAGAACAACGCGACCAGCGCCCGGTGCCGCACCACGAGGTCCACGAACCCGGCCAGCATGTGGTCGATCCGCGCGCCCGGCCTGCGCTCCCGCTCCGCCTCCCCGACGATCGACTCCAGCTCGCGCAGCCCGGGCTCGACCACGGCTTCGGTGATCTCGTCCTTCGTCTTGAAGTGGTAGTACACCGCGGCCTTCGTGACGCCGAGCTCGTCGGCGATCATCTGCAGCGACGTGCCCTCGACCCCGTGCGCGGTGAACAGCCGCAATGCCGTGGCGAGCAGGCGGGTGCGGGTGTCTTCGTGTCCGGCCACGGCTGCCATCGACTGGTGAACCTCCTCGTCAGCAGCCGAAGAGTACGCGACCCGAAATCCTCCGGCAAACGTTTGAGGCGCTAGCCGTGCGGCTAGTCACACACTAGCCGATCGGCTTGGAGCTCCACTTGCCGATCGGCTAGCTTGAGTATCACCGGATCGGATGTCACTCGACTGAATTGGAGCCGAGTACGTGGCCACCCTGCTCTACCGCCTAGCCCGGTTTTCGTTCCGCCGGCGCTGGCTCGTCGCGAGCGTCTGGACGGCGGTTCTGCTCGTCCTCGGCGGCGGCGCGCTGACGCTGTCCGGCCAGATGTCGAACTCGGTGACCATCCCGGGCACCGAGGCGCAGCAGGCCATCGACCACCTCAAGGACAAGTTCCCGCAGGCAGCGGCGGGCAACGCGACCGCGCGCGTGGCGATCGAGGCGCCGGACGGACAGGCGCTCACCGACCCGGCCGCCCGCGCGACCGTCGAGGAGATGGTCGGCAAGATCAAGACCGCGCCCGGTGTCGCGATGGTCGCCGACCCGTACCAGGCCAAGACGATCTCCGCGGACGGCCGCATCGCCATGGCCCAGGTGAGCTACAAGGTCCCGGCCCCCGAGGTGACCGACAGTGACCGCGAAGCGCTCAAGTCAACCGCCGACGCGGCGAAGAGCGCCGGTTTCACCGTCGAATTCGGCGGTGACGCGATCCAGGGCGTGCCCGCCACGGAGGCCACCGAGGGCATCGGCGTGATCGTCGCGGCCATCGTCCTGGCGATCACCTTCGGCTCGATCGTCGCCGCCGGGCTGCCCCTGCTGACCGCCCTCATCGGCGTCGGTGTCGGCATGGCCGGCGTGATGACCGTGTCCGGGTTCGTCGACCTGAACTCCAACACCCCGATCCTCGCGCTGATGCTCGGCCTCGCCGTCGGCATCGACTACGCGTTGTTCATCGTCTCCCGCTACCGGCACGAGCTGGCCGAGGGGCACGATCCGGAACTGGCCGCCGGGCGCGCGGTCGGCACCGCGGGTTCCGCCGTGGTGTTCGCCGGCCTGACGGTGATCATCGCCCTGGTCGGGCTCACCGTCGTGGGCATCCCGATCCTCGGCCAGATGGGCGTCGCGGCCGCCGGGACCGTCGCCGTCGCGGTCCTCATCGCCCTTTCGCTGCTGCCCGCGCTGCTCGGCTTCGCCGGCCGCAAGGTCGTCGGCAAGCACGCCCGCCCGAAGCAGAACGGCAAGCCCGCGATGGGCGAGCGCTGGGCCCGGTACGTCGGACGGCACCGCGTCCCGGTGCTGGTGACCGCGGTGGTCGGCCTGCTCGTCGTCGCGATCCCGGCGCTGAGCATGCAGCTCGGCCTGCCCACCGACGCCACCGCCGCGCCCGAGTCGACCCAGCGCAAGGCCTACAACCTGATCAGCAAGGGCTTCGGCGAGGGCACCAACGGCCCGCTGATCGTCGTCATCGACTCCGCCGACGCGCCCGACCCGCGCCTGGCCGCCACCGAGGCCACCGACTCGATCTCGCGCCTGCCGGACGTCGCCGCGGTGACGCAGGCGCAGTTCAACGCCGAGGGTGACACCGCGCTGGTCACCGTGATCCCGAAGAGCGGCCCGAGCAGCGAGTCGACCGAGCAGCTCGTCGGGAGCATCCGCGACCAGTCCGACCGCCTGTCCGGGGCCACCGGCGCGAAGCTGTCGGTGACCGGTCAGACGGCGCTGCAGATCGACGTGTCGGAGAAGCTGGCCGGCGCGATGCTGCCCTACCTCGGCCTCATCGTCGGGCTCGCGTTCCTGCTGCTGATGCTGGTGTTCCGGTCGATCATCGTGCCGCTGAAGGCGACGCTGGGCTTCCTCGGCTCGGTCGTGGCGACCTTCGGCGCGGTGGTCGCGGTGTTCCAGTGGGGCTGGCTCACCGACCTGCTCGGCGTCGACTCGACCGGCCCGATCATGAGCATGCTGCCGATCCTGCTGATCGGCGTGCTGTTCGGCCTCGCGATGGACTACCAGGTGTTCCTGGTGACCCGGATGCGCGAGGACTACGTCCACGGCGCGGACGCCCGCGACGCCGTGGTGAGCGGGTTCAAGCACGGCGCCCGGGTCGTGGTCGCGGCCGCGCTGATCATGATCAGCGTGTTCGCCGGGTTCATCGCGGCCGAGCTGTCGCTGATCCAGTCGATCGGGTTCGCGCTGGCGTTCGGCGTCCTGGTGGACGCGTTCGTGGTGCGCATGACGATCGTGCCCGCGGTGATGTCGCTGCTCGGCAAGCACGCGTGGTGGCTGCCGAAGTGGCTGCACCGCGCGCTGCCGAACGTCGACGTGGAGGGCGAGCGCCTCGCCAAGCACCTCGACGAGCGCCGTGAACTGGAAGGCGCGCGGAGCTAGGAAACCAGCCAGGCGATCGCGCCGCCGACGGCCAAGAGTGCCGCGACCAGCAACAGCATCGCGAGCACCTTGGCCGTCTTCCACGTGCTGTACACGCCGCCGACCAGGAAGCCGCCGAGCGCCAGCAGCAGCACGGCGACCAGTTCCTTGCTCACAGGACACCCTTCGTCGACGGGATGCCGCCCGCGCGCGGGTCCGGCTCGGTGGCCGCCCGCAGCGCACGCGCGACGGCCTTGTACTGGGCCTCGGCGATGTGGTGCGGGTCGCGGCCGTGGATGACGCGGACGTGCAGCGCGATCTGCGCGTGGAACGACAGCGAGTCGAACACGTGCCTGGTCAGCACGAACGGGTAGTTGCCGCCGATGGTGAACGTGTTGAACTGCTCCGGCTCGCCGACGTGCACGCAGTACGGGCGGCCGGACACGTCGATCGCGGCGTGCGCGAGTGTCTCGTCCATCGGGATCCACGCGTCGCCGAAGCGGCGGATGCCCGACTTGTCGCCCAGCGCCTGGCGGATCGCCTGGCCCAGCACGATCGCGGTGTCCTCGACCGTGTGGTGCGCGTCGATCTCGATGTCGCCGGTCGCGTCGACCTTCAGGTCGAGCGAGCCGTGCACGCCGAACGAGTTGAGCATGTGGTCGTAGAACGGGACCCCGGTGGACACCTCCACCTGCCCGGTGCCGTCCAGGTCGACCACCACGGTGATCGAGGACTCCTTCGTGGTCCGGGAAACCTTGCCGACGCGGCTCACCGCGGGACCTCCTTGCTCGCCGCCAGGAAGGCGTCGTTCTCCTCCGGGGTGCCGACGGTCACCCGCAGGTGACCCTCGATGCCGACGTCGCGGATCAGCACCCCGTTGTCCACGTAGGCCTGCCAGCTCGCCCGCGCGTCGGCGAAGCGGCCGAACAGGATGAAGTTGGCGTCGCTGGGCACCGGCGTGAAGCCGAGGCCCAGCAGGCCCTCGACGACGCGCTCGCGCTCGGCCGCGAGCTTGGCGACCGAGGCCAGCGTCTCGTCCGCGTGCCGCAGCGCCGCCCGCGCGGCCGCCTGCGTCAGCACCGACAGGTGGTAGGGCAGGCGGACCAGCTGCAGCGCGTCGATCACCGCCGGGGCGGCCGCGAGGTAGCCGAGCCGCCCGCCGGCGAAGGCGAACGCTTTGCTCATCGTGCGCGACACGATCAGCTGCGCCGGGTAGGCCTCGATCAGCTCGACCGCGCTGCGCTGCGACGAGAACTCCGCGTAGGCCTCGTCCACCACGACGATGCCCGGCGCGGCGCGCAACACCAGCTCCAGTTCGTCGAACGGGATCGAGCCGCCGGTCGGGTTGTTCGGGCTGGTCACGAACACGACGTCGGGCTTGCGCTCGGCGACGATCCGCGCGGCGGCCTCGGTGTCGAGCGTGAAGTCGTCCCGCCGGGGCGTCGCGACCCAGTCGGTGCGGGTGCCCGCCGCGATGATCGGGTGCATCGAGTACGACGGCTCGAAGCCGAGCGCGCTGCGGCCGGGACCGCCGAAGGCCTGCAGGATCTGCTGCAGCACCTCGTTGGACCCGTTGGCGGCCCACAGGTTCCGCTCGGTCAGCGGCACGCCCGTCGCGCCGGACAGGTACGCCGCGAGGTCCTGGCGCAGGGCGATCGCGTCGCGGTCCGGGTAGCGGTGCAGGCCGGCGGCGGCCTCGCGGACGGCCTCGGTGACGTCGTCGACCAGGGCCTGCGGCGGCGGGTACGGGTTCTCGTTCGTGTTGAGCCGGACCGGGACGTCCAGCTGCGGGGCGCCGTAGGGGCTGCGGCCCCGCAGGTCCTCGCGCAGCGGCAGGTCCTTGAGACGGACGTCGTCGGAACTCACTCGGCTCCTCCCGGGAAGCGGGCGGTGACCGCCTCCCCGTGTGCGGGCAGGTCTTCGGCGTTGGCGAGCGCGACGACCTTGCCGGCCACCTCGCGCAGCGCCTCCTCGCTGTAGTCGATGACGTGGATGCCGCGCAGGAAGCTCTGCACGGACAGACCCGACGAGTGGCGCGCGTAACCGCCGGTGGGCAGCACGTGGTTCGACCCCGCGCAGTAGTCGCCGAGCGAGACCGGCGCGTACGGGCCGACGAACACCGCGCCGGCGTTGCGCACGCGGGCGGCGACAGCCCGCGCGTCAGCCGTCTGGATCTCCAGGTGCTCGGCCGCGTAGGCGTCCACCACCCGCAGCCCCTCGTCCACAGTGGACACCAGCACGGTGCCGGACTGCTTGCCGCGCAACGCCTCGCCGATGCGCTCGGTGTGCTTGGTGGCGGCGACGCGGCCGGCCAGCTCCCGGTCCACGGCGTCGGCCAGCTCCTCCGACGTGGTGACCAGCACGCTCGCGGCGAGCGGGTCGTGCTCGGCCTGGCTCACCAGGTCGGCCGCCACGTGCACCGGGTCGGCCGTCTCGTCGGCCAGGATCGCGATCTCCGTCGGCCCCGCCTCGGAGTCGATGCCGATCAGGCCGCGCAGCAGGCGCTTGGCCGCGGTCAGGTAGATGTTGCCGGGGCCGGTCACCAGGTCGACCGGGACCAGCTCGGCGCCGTCGGTGTCGGTGCCGCCGTGCGCCATCAGCGCCACGGCCTGCGCGCCGCCGACCGCCCACACCTCGTCCACGCCCAGCAGCGCGGCGGCGGCCAGGATCGTCGGGTGCGGCCTGCCGCCGAACTCGGCCTGCGGCGGCGAGCACAGCACCAGCGAGCCGACGCCCGCGACCTGAGCCGGGACGACGTTCATCACCACGCTCGACGGGTAGACCGCGAGCCCGCCGGGGGCGTAGAGGCCGACGCGCTCGACCGGCACCCAGCGCTCGGTGACCGTGCCGCCGTCGGCGACCGTCGTGGTCACGTCGGCCCGCCGCTGGTCGGCGTGCACCTTGCGGGCGCGCTCGATGGCCTCCTCCAGCGCGGCGCGCACCGCCGGGTCCAGCGTGGTCAGCGCGGCCTCGATCTCCGCGCGCGGCACGCGGACGCTCGCCGGGCGCACGCGGTCGAACCGCTCGGTGTACTCCAGGACCGCCTCGACCCCGCGCTCGCGGACCGCCTCGACCACCGGGCGGACCTGATGCAGCGCCGCGTCCACGTCGATCTCGGCACGCGGGAGCGTGGCTCGGAGTTCGGTGGCGGACAGCACGCGTCCACGCAGGTCGATGCGGTTCAACATGGGTCTAGGGTACGAGTTGGAACGTTGACGACGACCAGGGAGGTAGCCCGTGCTCCGGATCGGCTTGTGCCAGCTCACATCGAGTGCCGAGCCCGCGGAGAACCTCGCCCCGATCCGCGAGGGCGTGGCGCGCGCGGCAGGTGAGGGAGCGCGGGTCGTGGTGTTCCCGGAGGCGGCGATGGCACGGTTCGGGGTGCCGCTCGGGCCGGTCGCCGAGCCGCTCGACGGGCCGTGGGCCAAGTCGGTCGCCGCGATCGCCGACGAGCACGGCGTGCTGGTGGTGGCCGGGATGTTCACGCCGCACGAGGACGGCCGGGTGCGCAACACCCTGCTCATCACCGGGCTCGGGCACCACACCGGCTACGACAAGATCCACCTCTACGACGCGTTCGGCTTCCGCGAGTCCGACACGGTCGCGCCGGGCACCTCACCGGTGACCGTCGAGGTCGACGGCGTGACGCTGGGCTTCGCGACCTGCTACGACGTGCGGTTCCCGGAGCTGTTCCGGGCGCTGGCCGACCGGGGCGCGTCCGCGGTCGTGCTGCCCACGTCCTGGGGCGCCGGCGAGGGCAAGCGGGACCAGTGGGAGGTGCTGGTGCGGGCGCGGGCGCTCGACTCCGGCTGCTGGGTGCTGGGCTGCGGCCAGGCCGACCCGGCGGCGTCCGGCGTCGAGGTGAACCCGAAGGCGCCGACCGGCATCGGGTACTCGACGGTGGCGGACGGGTTCGGGCGCGTGCACGCCCAGCTGGGCGCGGGGCCGGAGTCGGTCGTCGTGGACATCGACCCGGAGGTCGCGGAGAAGGCGCGCAACGCGACGGGGGCGCTCGCCAACCGGCGGCTCTGAGGTGAGCGGCCACCCGAAGCCGCACCACCCAGAAGCTCTGCGGCGCAGGCCGTCATGTCCGACCTGCTGGTCGCCGGGCTGCCGCCGGCCCCGCGCGGTGGGTAGCACCGGAGCGCAGGTGGTGGTGGACAAGCTGGGTTGCCGCGGGTCGTGGCCACTTGGCACCACCACTTCATCCTCACCACGGCCACCGATCGTGGAAGCGATGCAGGACGCGATGCTGAAGATCACTCTCCACCGCGGGTCACGAGGTGGAGAGGGAAACGACGAACGACTACGCGCCGCACGACCTCGTGGTGACCGCCCGGAAGCAGCCGACCTCGTGGCGGGACTGGTTCACCACCAGTTCGAGGAGCGCCAAGCGCGCTCGCGTGCGAGGCAGCACGGCTTTAAGCCATGCCCTCTTCGATGGCCAGCCGGGTCAGTTCTGGACGCCGGCGGCGGCCCGTCTTGTCGCGGATCCGGTCCAGGTACGAGCGGACGGTGCGGACGCTGATCGACATCGCCTCGGCGATGTCGGCGTCCCGCTCCCCCGCGGCGACCAGCGACAGCACCTGCCGCTCGCGGTCGGACAGCACGCTGCCCACCCCGGCACGCGGGCGCGTCGAGTCGAGCAGGAACGACGCCAGCGTCGGCGACACGTAGGAGTTGCCCGCGGCGATCTCGCGGATCGCGTGCAGGATGTCGTCGCCGTCGGCGTCCTTCGACAGGTACCCCCGCGCGCCTGCCGAGATCGCGCCCAGCACCTCGTCCTGGCCGGCGTGCGCGGACACCACCAGCACCTTGTGCCCCATCCGCACGACCTCCTGCACGGCCTGCGAGTCGGTCACGCCACGCAGCTTGAGGTCCAGCACGACGACGCACCCGGCCGGTTCGTGGCTGCTCGCGAACGCGGCGACGGACTCCGCGACGGGTCCCAGCTCGATGTCCCGCGCCTCGGAGAGCACGTTCGCCACCGCGTAGCGGTACAGCGGGTGGTCCTCGATCACGCCGACCCGGATGGGCCCGCCCTCGCTCGCGGCCATGGGACCTCACTCCCTGTGGGCATTTTTCCCGGCAGCGAATACCGGTTCCCCGTTTATTCTGTACCAGGATCAAGGAGAAGCGAGTTGACCGCTGCCGACGCGGGGGTCTCCGCCGGTGGCGGGACCGCACCCGAAGCACCCCGGCCCCGCCGGTTCACCGTGGCGCCGTTCGTGCTGCCCATCGGGTTCGCCCAGATCGCGGTCTGGGAGTCCGCGCTGGTCGCGACGCTGCTGGCGGTGCACGACGTGCTGCCGGCGAAGCTCGTCGTGACCGTGCTGGCGCTGCTGGCGATCGCCTCCACGTCCGTCCGGTTCGCGGGACGGCACCTGGCGGGCTGGGCGCTGACCTGGGTGTCCTACCGGCTGCTGCAGCACGACGAACGCCGCCAGGCCGCCGACCCGCTGCGCGTGCTCGCCCACGACTTCCGGCTGCGGCAGCACGTCGACCGCGCCGGGAACCGGTTCGGGGTCGCCGGGGTCGGCGACGGCTGGACCACGGTGATCCGGTTGCGCGAGGGCGTGGAGCCGGACGTGGCGAAGGTGCTGGACCTGCTGCGCGCCGCGTGCGACAACCCGGAGATCCCGCTGGCCGGCGCCCAGCTGCTGGTGCGGACGAGCTTCGGCGAGCGGACGTACCTGGTCGCGGTGCGGTACCGGGCGAGCGAGGCGCCGCTGGCGGCGCTGGCCCGCGGCGGCGGTGAGGCGGGCGAGCTGCGGGCGACGACCCGCGCGGCGCTGGCGTTGATGGGCGCGCTCGCGAAGGCCGGGTACGGCAGCACGCTGCTGGAGGCCGGCGAGCTGGCGACGGAGCTGCGCGCCACCCTCGGCGCCGACACCCCGGCGCCGGTGACGGACGGCTGGCGGTCGTGGTCGGCGGGCGGGACCGCGCAGGCCGGGTTCGTCCCGCTGACGCGTGAGGACGTGCCCGTGCTGCTGACGTCGACGGCTCGCGGCGCGGCGCTGACGGTCGCTTCGTTCACGTTGCGCCGCAACCGCTTCGGGCGGCTCGTGGAGGAGGTCACGCTGCGGCTGGCGCGCTACGCCGGGACGCGGCGCCCGCCCCGGACCCGTGACCTGGACGTGCCGGTCGTGCCGCTGTACGGCAGGCACGCCGCCGCGGTGCGGCGCACGCTGCCGCTCGCGTTGCCGGGTTGAGTCACGCCATCAGCGGCGTCGGGTCGGCGAAGATGCCCGCCAGGACGCCGGTGCACGCCGCGACGGCCTGGACGTCCGGGCCGAACCTCGTCACGGTCACCAGGTCGGTGCCGGGCAGCGCGGTCGTCGCCGCGAAGGCGTGCAGCAGGGTCGCCAGGTGTTCCGGCGCGTCGGTGATGTTCTGGCCGCCGAGGACGACCTGGTCCGGGTTGACGACGTCACGCAGGATGGCGACCGCCCGGCCCATCGTCGCGGCGCGTTCGGCCAGCGCGCCCCGGTCGGTCTGGTCGTTGACGGTCGCTTCGAGGCAGCCGGTCCGGCCGCACGCGCAGCGCACGTCGCCGCCGACCGGCAGGTGCGCGACCGACCCGGCCTGGCCTGGGCCGCGGTGCAGCACGCCGTTGACGACGAGCGCCGCGCCGACGACCTGGCGGGCGTAGAAGTAGAGCAGGCTCGGGTACTGCTTGCCCTCGCCGAACAGCAGCTCGGCGTGCGCCATCGCGGGCACGTGGCCGTCGACGTGCACCGGCAGGCCCGTCCCGCGCGCCAGCACCGCCTGCGCGGGGGCGCGGTGCCAGCCGAGCCGGTCGTGCGTGATCAGGCCGCGGGCGATGTCGACCTGGCCGCCGGTGGCGAGCCCGAGCCCGACGACCCGCCGCTCCCGCCAGCGCCGCAGGAACGCGCGGACCTTCGCGGCGAGGAACGCCAGCCCGTCCTCGGCGCTGCCCCGCGGCGTCGGGATCTTCTCGCTGCCCACGAGCCGCCCGCGCAGGTCGACGATGCCGAACGTGGTGGTGCGGACGCCGATGTGCACCCCGCACGCGGCGAGCACGCTGTCGTCGATGTCGACCGGCACCCTGGGCCGTCCGACGGCGCCGGCGCGGGCGAGGTCCGGCGCGTCCCGCACCAGCCGGGCCTCGGCGAGCGCGGTGACCTGCCGGCTGACCGTCGGCATGCTCAGCGACGTGAGCTCGGCGATCGCGGCCCGCGACAGCGGGCCTTCCCGCCTGATCGCGCCGAGCACCGCGGCGGCGTTCGACACTGC
The DNA here is from genome assembly GCF_000231075.2 of Amycolatopsis sp. ATCC 39116. Classification (NCBI taxonomy): domain Bacteria; kingdom Bacillati; phylum Actinomycetota; class Actinomycetes; order Pseudonocardiales; family Pseudonocardiaceae; genus Amycolatopsis; species Amycolatopsis sp. ATCC 39116. The sequence continues at coordinate 14,321 of NZ_AFWY03000048.1, forward strand.
GCACCCCCCAGGACTTCGTTCCACCGTGCACGAAAGTAGCCGACCACGTCAAAACCGCCCGGCATGCGGGACGGTGGCAGACTCCGGGGGGTGAGCACGCGCCCGTACGTCCTCGCCTCGGCGGCGGTTTCCCTGGACGGCTACCTCGACGACACCAGCGACCGGCGGCTCCTGCTGTCCAACGAGGAGGACTTCGCGCGGGTCGACGACGTGCGTGCCGGGGTGGACGCGATCCTGGTCGGGGCGGGCACGATCCGCACCGACAACCCGCGGCTGCTGGTGCGCTCCGGGCGCGGCAACCCGGCGAAGGTGACGATCACCGGGAGCGGCGACCTCGACCCGTCGGCGAACTTCTTCACGACCGGCGACGTCGAGAAGCTGGTGTACGCCCCGGCCGCGGCGGTGCCGAAGGTGCGGGAGCGGCTGGGCGCGGTGGCGACCGTGGTCGACGGCGGGGACCCGCTCGACCTGCGGCACGTGCTGGCGGACCTGGCCGGCCGCGGGATCGAGCGGCTGATGGTCGAGGGCGGCGGCGCGGTCCACACGATGTTCCTCACCGCGGGCGTGGTGGACGAACTGCAGCTGGCGATCGCGCCGGTGTTCGTGGGCGAGGCGGAGGCGCCGCGGTTCGTCGGGCCCGGCCGGTTCCCGCCGGGACGGCTGCAGCTGACCGAGACGCGCCGCATCGGGGACGTCGTGTTCATGCGGTACCACCTGGGGCAGGCGGCGCGGGACCACCGCAGGCTGCGGGAGGCGATCGAGCTGGCGGAGAAGTGCCCGCCGTCGACGACGTTCCGGGTCGGCGCGATCGTGGTGGACGCCGCCGACGAGGTGCTGGCCACCGGGTACTCGGGCGAGACCGACCCGCACGACCACGCGGAAGAGGTGGCGATCGCCAAGCTCGGCGACGCGGACGTCACGGGCGCGACGATCTACTCGTCGCTGGAGCCGTGCAGCTCGCGGGCGTCGCGGGCGGTGTCGTGCACGCGGCACATCCTGGACGCCGGCATCCCGCGGGTGGTGTTCGCCTGGCGCGAGCCGAACCTGTTCGTGGACTGCGTGGGAGCGGAAACCCTGCGCGCGGCGGGCCGCGAGGTGCGCGAACTGCCCGACCTGGCACCCCTCGTCAAGGCGACGAACGCGCACCTGCCCCTGGGGGACTAGATAGCGCACGGCAAGGTGAACAAGAGCCGATCGAGCTGCGGCACCGACTGCCGGAGGCGGTCCTTCCAGTGGCGGTGCCGCTGTCGGAGAACTTCCACATCTGCCGCTTTCGGCAACGGCAGCAGTCGCTCGGTCTCGGGCAGCAGGGCTGTGAAGTCAGGTTCTAGCGCCTGTGCGCCCGGACGCGGTCGCGGCCAGCAGCCTCTGGAACGCCGCCTGTTGCCAGGACTCGTTCGGGCTGCGGAGGCTCCCCCAGCACACGCCCGTGCACGCCACACGTCTGAAGGTGGCTGCCACGAGCCGGGTTCACCCCGCTCCCGGTACTCATTCGCGGCGAGGATGTCCGGGAGCACCATGACCGGGAGATCGGAAAGAAGGGGCGCGATGCTCTCCGGAGTGGCGTACGGACCGAGGTTGCGCGCAGTGATGTACGCACTCGTGAGCTCCGCATGGTCCTCGAGGTCAATGCTCCTGGAGTGGAACTCCTCGTCGTATTCCTTGGGTAGAGCACGGCTGGGATCGATTAGCGCGGCACCCACAACGTCACCCGCGTGCCGTGGCCTGGTTTGGAGTCGATTCGGCACCAGCCGCCGGCCTCGGTGAGGCGCGCTTTCATCGACGAGCTCACCCCGAAGCCCGCCGGGCGTGCGTCCTCGTCGTAGCCGACTCCGTGGTCCCGGATCACCACCGCGATTCCGCCCTCGTGCTCGGCGAGGCGCATCACGACCTCCCGGGTGCCCGCGTGCTTCAGCGTGTTCCGCAACGCCTCGCGCGCCGCGTCGCGGACCGCTGCTCGGCGGGCCTCCGTCAGGGTGTCGTCGGCCAGGTCGGACAGCGCCAGCTGCGCCCGCAGCCCCTCCCGCGCCATCTCAGTCGCCAACCCGGTCAGCTCCCCCGCGAGCCCCTGGCCGCCACCGCCCGGCGTGCCCAGCCCCCGCCGCAGCTCGGCCGCCTGCGCCCGCGCCTGCGCACGCACCCGGTCCAGCTCGGCGGCCGGATCCCCGCCCCGGTGCATCGCCATCGCTTCGAGCGCCTGCAGCACCGTGTCGTGCAGCGCCCGCTCCGTGCGTGCCCGCTCCCCGGCCACGCCGAGCCGCATCCCGATCGCCAGCGCCAAGCGCGTCGCCACCCCGAGCAGCACCAGCGTCCCGGCCGCCGTCACCACCGCGACCAGCATCGTCCCGGTCCCGCTGACCAGCGACGGCACCCACATCGACAGCTGCCCGCCGAGCGCGAGCGACCCCACCTGGAACGGCACCCCGAGCACCACCAGCGCGAGCCCGGCAGGCACGCCCCGGCACATCGTCCACAACCCGACCGTCCCGGTCAGGTTCAGGAACGGCACCCACGCCGCGGCCCAGTACAGCTCCGCCGGGGCCGTCGCGCTGACCGCCACGCCCGCCGCGACCGCGAACACCAGATCGGCCGCCAGCAGCAATCCCGTGGTGCGGCCGCTGCGGTCCGGCACGCGCAGCACCCACACCAGCGCGGTCAGGTTCGCCAGCACGCCCACCCAGGCGACCACCGTCGCCGAGAGCACGAAACCGTGCGCCGCCACCAGCCACACCCAAGCGATCGGCAGCACCCCGATCCGGTAGACCAGCGGCAGCAGCACCGCGTACCGGGTCGCGCGCACCATCAGCGAGGAGCGCGGCCCGTCGGTGCTGCTCGCCGCGACGGCGCCCATCCGCTTGAGCGCGGACACCGGCTCCGGATCGTCGATCTCCGCCGGCAGCTCGCCCGGCGTGGACGCCAGCACCCCCGCCCCCTTGCGCAGCAAGGTGAGCAGGAAGTTGCCAGCCATGCCCGTTCCTTCCTCCCCCGGACCCCAGTCATAGCAAGCCGGGGGAGGCCGGAACAAGGTTCAGCGGAGATCCATGCCGAGGTCGAGCGCGGGCGAGGAGTGGGTCAGCGCGCCGACCGCCAGGTAGTCCACGCCGGTCTCGGCGTAGGCCCGCGCGTTCGCCAGCTTCAGCCCGCCGGAGGCCTCCAGCCGCGTCTTCGGCGACACCTCGTCCTTGCGGCGCACGGCTTCCGCGCACTGCCCTGGCGTGAAGTTGTCCAGCAGGACCTCGTCGGCGCTCGCGGCCAGCGCCTCGTCGAGCTGGTCGAGCGTGTCGACCTCGACCTCGCACGGCAGCGCCGGCGCGTGCTCCCGGGCCGCCGCCAGCGCGGCGGTGACCGAACCGGCGGCCACCACGTGGTTGTCCTTGATCAGCACCGCGTCGCCGAGGCCCATCCGGTGGTTGACGCCGCCGCCGCAGCGCACCGCGTACTTCTCCAGCAGCCGCAGGCCGGGCAGCGTCTTCCGGGAGTCCCGGATCGCGCAGCCGGTGCCGTCCACAGCGGACACCCACGCGGCCGTCGCGGTCGCCACGCCGGAGAGGTGGCACAGCAGGTTCAGCGCCGTCCGCTCCGCGGTGAGCAGCCCGCGCACCGGTCCCCGCACGACGAGCGCGGGCTTGCCCGCCACGAGCCGGGTGCCGTCCTCGGCGCGGTCGAGCACCTCGTACCCGTCGCCGAGCACCGCGTCGAACACCAGCAGCGCCACCGGCACACCGGCGAGCGTCCCGTCCACGCGCGGGGTGATCTCCGCGACCGCGGTCGCCGACTCGGGCACCGTGGCGGCGGTGGTCGCGTCCGGTCCGTACCGCAAGTCCTCCGCCAGCGCGATCTCCACGACGCGGCGGGCGTCCTCCAGGTCCAGGTTCATGCCACTTCCTCCGTGCACACGGGGTCGGCCAGCACCGGCTGCCCCGACGGGTTGAGCCGGATCAGCTGACTGCGCTGCCACGTCACGTCGTCCCGGCCGGGGTGGTCGGCGCGGACGTGGCAGCCGCGCGATTCGGTGCGGCGCGCGGCCGCGGCCAGCAGCGCCTGCGCCACCAAGGTGAGCGACGCGTTCTCGACGTCCGCATGGGTCCGCAGTGGACCGTCCGAAGTCGACAGATCGAGGACCGCGCCGGCCACCGCCAGTCCGTCGGCGTCCCGCCCGATGGCCGCGTACCGGCTCATCGCGCGCTGCAGCGCGTCCCGCTCAGCCATCCGCACCCGCCCCCACGCGGGTGCCGACGCCTGCTTCGGGTCGGCCAGCAGGCCGGCGGCGAGGTCGGCGGCCACCGCCTCGGCGGCGGCGCGTCCGGTGACCAGGCCTTCCAGCAGGCTGTTGGACGCCAGCCGGTTCGCGCCGTGCAACCCGGTCCGCGCCACCTCGCCGGCCGCGTAGAGGCCGGCGACACCGGTGCGGCCGTCGGTGCCCGCGACGATCCCGCCGCACGCGAAGTGCGCCGCCGGGGTCACCGGGATCGGATCACGCGCCGGGTCGACGCCGATCGCCCGGCAGGCCGCGAAAACCGTCGGGAACCGCTTGGCGAACCCGGGCACGCCGGTCGCGTCGAGGAACACGTGGTCGTCGATCCCGCCGGGTGCCGAGGCGAGCCGCCGCGTGATCGCGCCGGAGACGACGTCGCGCGGCGCCAGGTCGCCAAGCGGGTGCACGCCCTGCATGACGGACGCCCCCGCGCCGTCGACGAGCACCGCGCCCTCGCCGCGCACGGCCTCGGTGACCAGCGGGCACCGGCCGCGGGCGCCCGGCGTGTACAGCACGGTCGGGTGGAACTGCACGAATTCCAGGTCCGCGGCCACCGCACCGGCCCGCAACCCGAGCGCGACACCGTCACCGGTGGCGATCTCCGGGTTCGACGTGGCCTGGTAGAGCTGCCCCATGCCGCCGGTGGCCAGCAGCACCGCGGGCGCGCGCAGCACACCCGGCCGCCCCTCCGGGTCGAGCACCGTCACCCCGGCCACGTCGCCCCGCGGCGTGCGCAACGCGTCGACCGCGATGTGCCGCTCCAGCACGGGCAGCCGACGGCCGGTCGCCTCGGCGACGAGCGTCCGCTCGACCTCGGCCCCGGTCGCGTCACCACCGGCGTGGATCACGCGGAACGCGCTGTGCCCGCCCTCACGGGTGCGGGCGAGCAGCCCGGAGGCGCCCGGGTCGAACCGCGCGCCCACCGACCGCAGCCACGACACGGCACGCGGGCCGTCGGCGAGGATCGCCGCGACCGCATCGGCATCGCACAGCCCGGCACCCGCGATCAACGTGTCGTCGACGTGCCGCGCGACGGAGTCGCCCTCGTCGTGCTGGTCCTCCATGACCACGGCGACGCCGCCCTGCGCCCAGCGGGTGTTGCCGTCCTCGACCGCCGCCTTCGTCACGACCAGCACCCGCAGGCCGAGCTCCTGCGCGCGGATCGCCGCGGTCAGCCCGGCGACGCCGGTGCCGAGCACGACCAGATCCGCGCGAGCCTCCCAGCAGGCGGTTTTCGTCTGTTCGTCGATAACCGGGCCGGTCATTCGCCGCCGCCGGGCTGCCCGATCTCGATCATCCGCTGCACCGAGGCGCGGGCCCTGGCAGCGATCTCCGGGTCGACGTGCACCTCGTCGGCGCCCTCGCGCAGCGCGCGCAGCAGGGCGGCCGGGGTGATCATCTTCATGTAGGCGCACGACGCCCGGTCGTTCACCGCGCGGAAGTCGATGCCCGGCGCGGCCTTGCGCAGCTGGTGCAGCATGCCCACCTCGGTGGCCACCAGCACCGACTTCGCCTTCGTCGCACGGGCCTCGTGCACCATGTCCCCAGTGGACAGGATCTTCACCTTGTCCGCGGGCACCGCGCCCTCGCCGGCCAGGTAGAGCGCCGAGGTGGCGCAACCGCACTCGGGGTGGATGAACAGGTCCGCGTCCGGGTGGTCGGCCGCGCGCTGGGCCAGCTCGGGACCGTTGATCCCGGCGTGCACGTGGCACTCGCCTGCCCAGATGTGCATGTTCTCGCGCCCGGTCTTGCGCTTGACGTGCGCGCCGAGGAACTGGTCCGGACCGAACAGGACCTCGCGATCGGCCGGGATCGAGGCCACCACGTCGACCGCGTTGGACGACGTGCAACAGATGTCCGTCTCCGCCTTGACCTCCGCGGTGGTGTTCACATAGGACACCACGACCGCGCCGGGGTGCTGCGCCTTCCACTCGCGCAGCTGGGCGCCGGTGATGGAGTCGGCGAGCGAGCAGCCGGCGCGGGCGTCGGGGATCAGCACCGTCTTGTCCGGCGACAGGATCTTCGCGGTCTCGGCCATGAAGTGCACGCCGCAGAACACGATGGTCGACGCGTCGCTGGCGGCGGCGATCCGCGACAGCGCGAGGGAGTCCCCCGTGTGGTCGGCGATGTCCTGGATCGCCGGAGCCTGGTAGTTGTGCGCCAGCAGCACGGCATCCCGCTCGCGCGCCAGCTTGCGCACCTCTTCCGCCCACGCCTCGTCCGGCTCCACGCCGCCGTACGGGGTCAGGTCCACAGTCGCTGCAGTCATCGGCCCTCCTGGACCAGTCGCTGGTTTTCGCCTTACAATCGAAAACCGTGCGAAGCCATATTAACAGCAGCGCCCCCCTGGCACACGAGGTTTTGGCGGCGGTATTGCAGGTGCGTTGCGCCACACTGCAGGTCCTGCTGTGGCGCCGGGCGCTGGATCCGCACGTCGGGCGGTGGTCGCTGCCCGGCGGGCGGCTGCGGCCGGACGAGGACGTGGAGACCTCGATCCGCCGCCAGCTCGCGGAGAAGGTCGATGTCCGGCAGCTGAGCCACGTCGAGCAGCTGGCGGTGTTCAGCGCACCGGACCGCGTGCCGGGGCCACGCGTGGTCGCCACGGCGTTCCTCGGGCTGGTCCCCTCGGACGTCGACCCCGAGGTCCCCGAGGACACGCGCTGGCACCCGGTGGACGACCTGCCGCGCACCGCGTTCGACCACCGCGACATCGTGCTGCGCGCCCGCGACCGCCTGCGCTCCAAGCTGTCCTACACCAACGTCGGCTTCGCGCTCGCGCCACGCGAGTTCACCATCTCGGCGCTGCGCGAGCTGTACTCGGCCGCGCTGGGTTACAAGGTCGACGCGACGAACCTGCAGCGTGTGCTGGCCCGGCGCGGCCTGCTCTCGCCCACCGGGCACACCGCCGCGCCGGGCCGGAGCGGGGGACGACCGGCCGCGTTGTTCTCCTTCACCGGGAAGGGCATCCAGGTCACCGACCCGTTCGCGGTGTTCCGCCCACCGCCCAAACGACGTTGAGCGAGAACCACCGGATCGACGTACCGTGTAGCCGTGGATGCGGAGCGGCAGGAAAGAACGACAGAGACCATCCCCCTGTTCCCTCTGCAGACCGTCCTGCTGCCCGGCGCGACGCTGCCGCTGCACCTGTTCGAGCCGCGCTACCGGCAGCTCGCGGTCGACCTGCTGACCGGCACGGTGCCGGACCGCCGGTTCGGGATCGTCGCGATCCGGAACTCCGCGGTGCGTGAGGTCGAGCACCTCGACCACGTCCACGGCATCGGCTGCACCGCGCTGCTCGGCGAGAGCGAGCGGCTGCCCGACGGCCGGTTCGACATCATCACCCGCGGCGAGCGCCGCTTCCGCGTGCTGGACATCGACAACAGCCGCGCGCCCTACCTGGTCGGCACCGTCGAATGGGTCGACGACGCCCCGCTGCCGCCTGCCGCCGGACGGGCGGTCGCCGGGCTGCGCGACGCGGCCCTGTCCGCGCACGCGGCGTACTGCGAGGCCGCCTGGCACCGCGACTCGTGGGCGGTGCCGGAATCGGAGACCGGGCCGGGCGCGCTGTCGTACCTGCTCGCCGCCGACTGCCTGCTGCCGCTGGCCGACCGGCAGCAGCTGCTCGAAGAGACCCAGCCGCTGCGCCGGCTGCGGATGGTCAGCCGGATGCTGCGGCGCGAGGCCGGCTTCCTGTCGAAGCTGCGCGCGGTGCCCGCTCCCCCACCCGAGCTGATCCAGCTCGGCCTGCCCGCCAGCCTGAACTGAGACGCTGGCCACAACGTTTCCGCAGGTGAGCGGGAACAACGATCTTCCTGGTACCGTTGGACCTTCGGCGCTGGCAACAGCCCCTGCCACCAGCCCGCCGGATCAAGGTGATTGATCCGAGCCCGGCGTGGCAACCCAGATACCGCAGCAAGAAAAACCAGATGGGCCCTTACGCGTGCCTGTCACCCTTGCTGGTGCCTGGAGCGCCAGCTGAGAAACGAAACGCATGGAAGGAGGCGGCACGCCATGAGCCGCGACGTGATCGACTGGCGTACTCGTGCCGCCTGCCGGGACGAGGACCCTGAGCTGTTCTTCCCCGTGTCCGAAATGGGCCCGGGCGCCCGGCAGGTCGCACGGGCCAAGGCGGTGTGCGCAAGCTGTCCGGTGCGCGCCGAATGCTTGGCCTACGCACTGGACTCCGGTCTCGACAACGGCATCTTCGGCGGCACCACCGAGCAGGAGCGGCGCAGCCTGATCCGCTCCCGCCGGCGCGCCGAGGCGGCCTGAGACAAGCCGAACGGCCGGGACCCCGAGCACGGGGTTCCGGCCGTTTCGCGTTTCCAGGAAGTGTCCGGTAAGTCATCGGAGCCAGAGGATGGTGGCGGCCAGCCAGCCGGGTCGCGGAACTGTTTGAGCCGGTTGAAACAGCGTTCGACCACGTTGCGCCGCTTGCAGGCCTCAGAGTCGAAGGCGGGAGCGGCAGCAGTTGCGGATCGCCACCGGCCTGGCCTCCAGTGAGCAGCACCGCAGCGGCAGCCCCGTCGACCGCGAGCGCCTCGACGCCGGGCGCAGCCCCTTTTTGCCAGGCGCCAGCAGCACGCAGGTGCGCCCGTACCACGCCGCCACCGCCGACCCCGACCCGGCACCGGCAGCAACGCCTCGATCCGCGCCCACGCCCGGACCACAGCTGGATCGACTACAGGACAGGACCTAGCCCAGCCTGCGACCGAGGTCGTCGCGGCCGTTCCAGCCGGCGAGCAGGCCGTAGGCCAGCGCGGTGCCCAGCGGCTGGGCCACCAGGACCCACAACGACTCGATGCGCGGCGCCCGCTCGATCACGTCGCCGACCGCCGGCGTGGTCGTGACCGCGTAGGCGCTGTTGGCGAAGGCCACACCCATCTGGACGCCGAGCCAGGCGGCGAGCAGGCCGCCGAGCACCGCGGCGATCAGCACGACGGGCCCGCGCCGCTCGCGCAGCATCCACACCGCGGCCCCGGTGACGACACCCAGGCCGAGGCCCAGCAACGCGTAGATCGCGAGGTCGTCGAAGCGGTGCCAGCTCTCCAGCTGCAGCGGGATCAGCTGGCCGCCGTCGAACACGCGCACCCGTTCGGGCGGGGCGAGCAGCGACCAGAGCCAGCCGAGCGGGATGCCGAGCACGCCGATCAGCGACAGCAGGCTGACCGCGGGCAGCAGGTCGGCCTTCACGACCACCCGCGGCTGGGGTGGCCGCCGGTGGAACAGCACAGCGGACAGCTCCGGGCCGGGTGCTCCCGGCCTGGCCTGCACCGGCGACGAGTCGGCCACCGCACCTCTTTCCGTTGCCGCTTGATCCGCCGCACCGAGATTAGCCGGTCACCCCACCCGTGTACGCACCGTGTCGGCCGCGTCGCCGATCCAGCCGCCGGGTTCACCCGGAGAACGTGGGTCAGGACTGGGCGTTCAGGCCTTTTTCGAACCGTTCGGCGTCGAAGTCGCCGCCGAACCACGGCGACAGCCCGGCGCGCGCGGCCTCCAGGAAGGCGTCGCGGTCCAGCCCGCCCGCACCCTCGGCGAGGGCGCCGAGCAGGGGCGATCCGGCGGCCACCGGCAGGTCGGACACGTTGCACAGGGCGGCCAGGTCCGGCTGCGCGGGCCAGGACCCGATCACGACACCGAGCACGTTGAGACCACGCGCGGTCGCGACCTCGGCTGTGAGGGCCGTCGCGTTGAGGGTGCCGAGCCCGGCCTCGGCGACCACCAGCAGCGGCGCGGACAGCGACCACGCGACGTCGGCGAGGGTGCCGCCGTCGGCGTCGAAGCGCACCAGCAGTCCTCCGGCACCCTCGACCAGCACGAGGTCGTGCGTCTCGGCCAGCTCGCTCGCCGCGCCCGCGGCCTCGGCGGGCCCGACCGGCGCGATGCCGCTGCGCCGGGCCGCGGCCTCCGGGGCGAGCGGGTCGGGGTAACGGCGCAGCTCGCGGGCGGTGACCTCCCCGGCCAGGCGGGTCACCTCGTCGATGTCGCCGGGCTCGCCGGGGGCGACCCCGGTCTGCGCGGGTTTCAGCACGGCCACCCGGCGGCCCTCGGCGCGCGCGAGCGCGGCGAGGGCCGCGGTCACCGCGGTCTTGCCGACGCCGGTTCCGGTCCCGGTCACCACCAGCACGCTCACGGGATCCGACATTAATACCGGCGCCGGCCGGCCGGCTTTCCGGTGTGTGGCTACCCGGTGACCATCGGGTTGCTCTCCTCGGTCCCGTTCACGACGCCGTCGACGCTGTCGGCCGAGACGAAGGCGTTCGCCTTCGGGTCGTACAGGTGCACCCGGGCGGCGCCGACCTCGAAGTACATCCCCACCAGGTCGACCTCGCCGCGGGCCTCGGCGGCCGCGACCGTCGGGTACTCCCGCAGCCGGTCCAGCTGCTGCAGGATGTTGTGCAGCGCCAGCTGGTCGGCCTCGGACGCGGGCAGTGAGTCGCCGATCCGGATCGGCGCGTGCGTCTTCGCCCGCTCCACGCTCGGCTCGGCGTGCCGGAGCCAGGACTCCAGCGCGGGCGCGCCCGCCGGCACGCCACCGAGCAGCGCCTTCATCGCGCCGCACGACGAGTGCCCGCACACCACGATCTCGCGCACCTTGAGCACCCCGACCGCGAACTCGACCGCGGCGCCGATGGACGCGTCCGAACCCGCCGCGCACGTCTCATGGTCCGGCACCAGGTTGCCGATGTTGCGCACAGTGAACAGGTCGCCCGGCCCGCTGCTGGTGATCAGGTTCGGCACGATCCGCGCGTCGCCGCAGGTGATGAACAGCGTCTCCGGGTTCTGCGTGTCGGCCAGCTTGCCCAGGATCGGGCGGACCAGCTCCGAGGTGCGCCGCTCGAACTCGACCATGCCGCGCCGCATCGAACTCTCCCGCGGCTGCCGCTGCTCCGGGACCTCGACCGGCTCCTCCTGCTGAGCCTGCTGCCAGTCGGACCAGGGGGCGAACCAGCGCGGCGCGATCCGCTGGGCCTTGGCCTTGTGCACGGTCGGCTCGCCTGCTTTGCCCCGCTCGAACCAGGGGTGCCCGATCTCGTCCACGATCACCTGGCCGCCGGCCTCCTCGTGGGAGTGCTGCCAGGCCGAGAGCGTGTCGAACGCCGCGTGGTCGAGGTAGTCCACGACGAGTTCGAGGGTCACCGTCGCGCCGCGCGGGATGGTGCCCAGTACCGAGGTCAGGCGCGGGATCGAGAGCGCGGACAACGCCCCCTCGACGACGACGCGCCACTTGTCGCCGTCGCGTTCGGCGTGGATGCCGGACCACAGCAGGCGGCGGAGCATGATCAGCGCGGCCGCGGCGACGCCGATCAGCACACCGGTGAGCAGGTCGATGGCCACGACGCCGAGCAGCGTGATCAGGTAGACCGGCAGGTCACCGTGCCGCAGCACCTGCTTGATGTGGTTGAGGTTGACCAGCTTCGCGCCCACGTGCACCAGCAGGCCGGCGAGCGCGGCCAGCGGGATGTTGCGCAGCAGCCCGGCGAGCACGGCGACGAACAGCAGCACCCAAACGCCGTGCAGGACGGCGGAAACGCGGGTGCGGGCGCCGGTCTGCACGTTGGTCGAACTCCGCACGATCACGCCGGTGACCGGCAGGCCGCCGAGCGCGCCCGAGGTCATGTTGGCCGCGCCCTGGCCGAGCAGTTCGCGGTTGAGGTTCGCGCGCGGGCCGGTGTGCATCTTGTCGACGGCGACCGCGGAGAGCAGGCTCTCGACGCTCGCGACCAGCGCGATGGTGACGACGGCGACGCCGAAGTCGAACCAGCCGGTGTCCGGGAAGTCCGGCGCGAAGCTGATGTCGAGCACGTTCGCCGGGATGTCGACGCGCGGCACCTCCAGGCCGGCGACCAGCGAGAACACGGTGACCGCGACGATCGCGGCGAGCGGACCGGGCACCTTCCGCACCGCGGCGGGGAGCTTGCCCCACACGAGCAGGATGCCGATGGTGATCAGGCCGATCAGGGTGGCGGGGCCGTGCGGGTCGAGGATCTGCGCCGGCAGCTGGAGCAGGTTGTCGATCGGCGAACTCTGCGCGCTGCCGCCCAGCACGATGTGCAGCTGGGCCAGCACGATCGTGACCCCGATGCCGGCCAGCATGCCGTGCACGATGGCCGGGGACAGGGCCAGCGCGGCGCGCGCGATCCGGCTCAGGCCGAGCAGGATCTGCAGCGCGCCCGCCAGGACGGTGATGGCGCAGGTGGCGGCCCAGCCGAACTCGTTGATGGTCTCCGCCATGATCACCGTCAGGCCCGCGGCGGGGCCGCTGACCTGCAGCGGCGCGCCGCCGAGCGCGCCGGCCACGATGCCGCCGACGATCGCGGCGATCAGCCCGGCGACGATCGGCGCCCCGGAGGCCAGCGCGATGCCCAGCGACAGCGGGATCGCGACGAGGAAGACGACCAGCGAGGCCGGCACGTCGTGGCGGAGGTTGTCCAGCGCGGACCGCCACGAGCGGGGCGGAGCGTGCTCACGCTCCTGAGCAGAGTTGTCAATCATTCACGCCTCCGGTGCGGAAGTGCCCGAACTTGGGGATGAACCGAGGAAGACCGGCCCCAGTGACGGCCTGTAGCACCAGAGATACCGAAAAACGCCCGGGATGTCCGGTATGCAAAGAAATTCTCACGTTTTGTTCACAAAGGGTCATGACTGATGAGTAACGGCGTATTGGCGTCAGGCCATCAGTGTGCGTGACACAGGTCACCGAGCAGCCTGATGATCGACACGAAACGTGACTGAGGGTGCACGACGGCGGGCTGAGTGTCCCCGGTCACACTGGATTGGGTGAATTATTCACGGCGGCAGGTATTAGCGCTTCAGACCACCCTCGCGACTGGTCCCCAGCCGCGCTCGAGGGCGTGCGCGGCTGGGGACCGGACCAGGGTGCGGCGGACGTGGGATGACCGCGGGTGAGCGCACGGCTCGGTGCGGCACGTCCGGGGTCCCCCGTCCCCGTGAGCCGGCCCTACCCGGAGACTGCCGCCGCGAGACCGACCACGGCACCCTCGACCACCGCCTCGGCGGCCCCCACCGGCGCGACACATCCCGAGCCCCGTCCCCGCGAGCCGGCCCCACCCGGACAACTGCCGCCGCGAGACCGACCACCGCACCCTCGACCACCGCCTCGGCAGCCCCCACCCGGCGCGGCACATCCCGGGTTCCCCCGTCCCCGCGAGCCGGCCCTAGCCGGAGAACTGCCGGCGCGAGACCTCCGCGTGCGCCATGCGCCGCAAAGCTGCGAACAACGCATCGCCGAGAACCGTGCCGACCACCGCACCCTCGACCACCGCCTCGGTGGCGCCCAGCCGGGCCACCGCCGACACATCCCTCTCGGCGACCGAGGCCGCCGCCTCGGCGTAGCCGTCGAGTTCGTCCAGCACCCACTCGTGCCCGACCTCCCGGAGCGCGCACAGCACACCCACCAGCGACTCGACCACCGGCGATCCGGCGTGCACCTCCCAGCCCCGCCGCCGAGCCACCTCCTCGATGCGGCTCAGCGCCCAGGCGCGGTCGTCGGCCGTCACCTCCGGCTTCGCCACCGGCAGGCCGTGCTGAGCCAGGCCGAGGATGTCGTGCGTCGACGTGGTCGGGTCGTCGATCGCGCTCAGCACCTCGCCGACCGCGGCCACCGACAGGCCGCCGATCTCCAGCAGGGCACGCACCAGCTTCAGCCGGCGCACGTGCGCGGGCCCGTAGCGGGCCTGGTTGGGGTTGGTCAGCTCGCCGGGCGGGAGCAGGCCTTCGCGCTGGTAGTACTTGATCGTCGCGACCGGGACGCCCGACTCCCGGCTCAGCTCCGCCATGCGCATCCGGCGTTCCTCCCTCTGGACACAACCTCATGGGTAGAGTAGCTTTCCATTTCAGATAGTACAGCTATCCGTTCTGGAGGCGATGAGGATGACCACCCTGTCACTGCGCTCGTCCACCACCCGGCGGGCCGTGCTGCACTATGCCGAAATGTGGATCGCCATGGGCCTGGGCATGGCGGTCCTCGGACCGCTCGTCCGGCTGGGTTTCGACGCGGCGGGCTGGTCGGCGGTCCTGGACCGCACCGACTGGCGGGCGATGATCATGGCGACCGAGATGGCCCTGCCGATGGCCGCGTGGATGCGGTTCCGGCGGCACAGCCGGCGCTCGGTGCTCGAGATGACCGTGTGGATGTACGTGCCGTTCGCGGTGCTGCTCGTGCCGTACTGGGCCGGCGTGATCTCCGGCGGCGCGCTGATGGGCATCGGTCACGGCCTGATGGGCGTGGCCATGGCGGTGGTCGTCTACCGGCACCGCCACGACCACCACTGACGCTTCAGCGGACCACCACCGGCAACGTGTTTAGGCCGTGCACGAGCGTGCTCTCCCGCCAGCGGAGCTCGCCCGGGTCGCCGTCGAGCTCGATCACCGGGAAGCGCTCGAGCAGGCGGCCGAGGGCGACCTCCGCTTCGAGCCGGGCGAGCGGCGCCCCGACGCAGTAGTGGATGCCGTGGCCGAAGGCCAGGTGACCACCGGCCGGGCGGGTGACGTCCAAGCGGTCCGGCTCCGGGAACCGCTCGCCGTCGCGGTTGGCGCCCACCAGTGAGACCATCACGAACTCGTTCGCCGGGATCTCGACGTCGCCGATCGGCACCGGTTCCACCGTGAACCGCAGGGTCGCGATGTTGATCGGCCCCTCGAACCGCAGGAACTCCTCGACGGCGCCGGGCAGCAGCGACGGGTCGGCCCGGAGAGCCGCCATCTGGTCCGGGTGCCGCAGCAACGCCAGCACGCTGTTGCCGATCAGGTTGACCGTCGTCTCGTGCCCGGCGACGAGCAGCAGGAACGCCATCGCCACCAGCTCTTCCGGCGACAGCTGGTCACCCTCGTCCGACACGTGCACCAGGTCGGACAGCAGGTCCTGGGTCGGCGCCGCGCGCTTGGCCGCGACCAGCGCGGTGAGGTAGCCGGCCATCGAGCGGGCCGCGTCGTGGAAGTCGTCCGCCGGCCCGGAGTTGAGCAGCGTGTTCGACCACTCGCGGAAGTCGCCGCGCTCCTCCTCCGGGATGCCGAGCAGCTCGCAGATCACCGTGATCGGCAGCGGGTAGGCGAACGCGTCCAGCAGGTCCACCCGGCCGCGCGCGGCCACGGCGTCCAGCAGCTCGTCGGTGATCTGCTCGATGCGCGGCCGCAGGGCGGCGACGGTGCGCGCGGTGAAGGCCTTGTTGACCAGCTTGCGCAGCCGCGTGTGGTCCGGCGGGTCGCTGTTGAGCATGTGGTGGCGCAGCAGGCTGCCCGACGGGTCGTCGCCGCCCGTCCCCCCGGTCGCCGTCAGGCGCATCTGGAACAGCTCCTGCGCCCGGTTGGCGTCCTTGCTCAGCCGCGGGTCCGCGAGCAGCGCCTTGGCCTCCGCGTACCCCGAGACCAGCCAGACCCGCAACCCGCGGGGCATGATCGCGGGCCGGACCGGGCCCTCCTCGCGCAACGCGCGGTAGAGGGCGTGCGGGTCCTGGATGATGTCGTCGTCGAGCTCGATCGGTTCGTCCACCACGCGCATTTCGTGGTCCTCCCAGTGGCGTTCGTGCTCCGGCAAGTCGTCAACGGGCAGCGGGCGCGATTGGTGCCCGGCTCACCGGGCGGCGAGCGCGTCGGCGACCCGGTCCACCACCCCCTTCCAGTGCTCCCGCTGCGCGGCGCGCTCCTCGGCGTCGGCCAGCCATTCCTGGTGGAAGCGCACGACCGTCCGATCGCCCGACGGCGAAACCGTCACCTGCACCGTCGAGTCGTGGTCCCAGTCCTTCGGCCGCCAGGTCAGCCGGATGCGGTCCAGCTCGCGGTAACTGCGGACCTCGCCGGTCGTGCCGCCGGCCGTCTCGTAGCGCTCCCCCTTGCCACCGGGGACGACGGCGCCGAGCCAGATCTCGGCGCCGGCCGTGCTGGTCAGGAACTCCCAGACGGCGGCGGCCGGGTACGGCAGCGTCCGGGAGACGCCGACCTGCCAGCCCGCGTCGGCGGTCCGGCCCACTTCCTTGGTCATGGGCTCATGATGGCAGGAGGCACCGAAAGTTCCGGCCCGGTCATGGGGCACGATGGGAGATCGTGCGGTATCGCCCCATCACCTTCGAACGCCTCGCCGGGGAACTGGCCGAGCGGGTGCTCGTGCTGGACGCGCCGTGGGTGCGGATCGCCGTGGACGGCCCGTCGGGCACCGCGGCACTCGCCGACGCGCTGGTCGACCCGCTGCGGCTCGGCGGCCGCGCGGTGCAGCGCGTGTCCACTGTGGACTTCCTGCGGCCCGCGTCGCTGCGCTTCGAGTACGGCAGGGAGAACCCGGAATCCCGCTACTGGTCCTGGCTGGACGAAAGCGCGTTGCGCCGCGAGGTGCTGGACCCGTTGGGGCGCAACGGAAGCGGCGAGGTGCTGCCCGCGCTGTGGGACGCGGCTCGCGACCGCGCCACCCGCTCCGCGCGGGTGCCGCTGCCCGCGCCGGGCGTGCTGGTCGTGGACGGTGAGATGTTGCTCGGGCGTGGCCTGCCGTTCGAGCTGACCGTGCACCTGCAGCTGTCCCCGGGAGCGTTGCGGCGCCGCCTGCCCGAAGACGAGCAGTGGGCGCTGCCCGCGTTCGAGCGGTACGAGGAAGAAGTGCGGCCCGCGGAGATCGCCGACGTGGTGGTGCGCGCCGACGACCCGCGGCACCCGGCGGTGCTGGAGCGGGCCGCGTGACGGTCAGGGGGCGACGGCAGGCTCTCCGCTGAGGAACGCGCGCAACCGGGCGCCCAGCAGGTCCCACCGCCACTGCTCGGTCACCCAGTTCCGGCCCGCGACGCCCATCTTGCGGGCGCGCGACGGGTCGTTGAGCAGCGGGGTGAGGGTCTCGACCAGCTGGTGGACGTCGCGGCCGTCGACGACGTGGCCGGTCACCTCGTCGAGGACGGTTTCCGGGGCGCCGCCCGAGTTGCCCGCGACGACCGGCAGGCCCGTCGCCGAGGCCTCCAGGTAGACGATCCCGAGGCCTTCCACGTCCAGTCCCTTCCCGCGGGTGCGGGCGGGCATGGCGAAGACGTCGCCGGCGGCGTAGTGCGCGGGCAGCTCGGGCCACGGCACCGAACCAGTGAACACGACATCGTCGGCGACACCCTGCGCCTCGGCGAGCCGTTCCAGGGACTTCCGGTACGGGCCGCCGCCGACGAGCAGGAGTGCGACGTCCGGGACGCGGCGGCGCAGTTCGGGGAGGGCGTGGATGAGCATGTCCTGGCCCTTGCGCGGCACGAGCCGGGACACGCAGACGACGGTCGGCCGGTCGCCGAGGCCGTGCCGGGCGCGGATCTCGTCGCGGGCGGCGGGGTCCGGTTTGAACACGTCCGGGTCGACGCCCGGCGGCAGCAGCTCCAGCCCGGCGGACGGGCCGAACGCCGACGCGAACCGGCCGCGGGTGTACTTGCTGACGTAGGTGATCACGTCGGTGGTGTCGCCGATGCGGCGCAGCGCCTGGCGGGCCAGCGGCAGCATCGACCAGCCGACCTCGTGCCCGTGCGTGCTCGCGACGACCCAGTCCGCGCCCGCGGCCCGCAGCGGCTGGGCGAGCAGCGCCAGCGGGGCCGCGGCGCCGAACCAGACGGCCTGGCAGTCGTGCGCGCGCAGGATGTCCTTGGCGCGGCGGAGCACGTCCGGGGTGGGCAGCATCAGCGAGGTGGGGTGCCGGACCACCTCGAACGGCGCGGCGGCGTCGAACTCGGGGTGCGAGCCGGAGGGCTTGTCCCAGGAGGGTGCGTAGACGACGAGCTGATCCGGCGGCAGCAGGCGCGCGAAGGAGTTCAGGTAGTTCTGGATCCCCCCGGGCCGCGGCGGGAAGTCGTTGGTCACCAGCAGGGTCCGAAGCACGGGCTGGAGACTACTAGGGAGCGCCGGGACGGTTCCGGGTGCGGCGGCCCCCGGAACGAGTCAGGGGCGGCTCCGGCCGTGGCCGGTGCCGCCCCTGTCGTGTTGCCGAACTCAGCTCACCGCGACGCGGCGGGCCGAGACGTAGTTGTTCTGCAACGGCGAGATCTTGACGACGTCCCCGGTCTCGGGGGCGTGCACCATCTTGCCGTCGCCCAGGTAGATGCCCACGTGGTGGATCGGCGAACCGAAGAACACCAGGTCGCCGGGCTGCAGCTGGGCCCGCGAGACCGCGACACCGGCCGTGGCCTGCTGCTGGCTCGTACGCGGCAGGGTGATGCCCGCCGCCTTGTAGGCATACAGCGTCAGGCCCGAGCAGTCGAACGAGCTGGGGCCGGTGTCGCCCCAGCCGTACGGGCTGCCGAGCTTGCTCAGCGCGACGTCGATCGCCTCCTGGGCAGCCGCCGTCGGGGCGGGCACGTTCGGCGCGAGGCCGCCCGTGTCCTTCTGCGCGGCACGCTCGGACGCGGTGAGCCGCTGGCGCACCTGGTCCAGCTGGTCGAGCTGCGCCTGCAGCGCGGCCTGCCGGGCGTGCAGGTCGTTCAGCAGCGTCGCGGCCGCGTCCTTGGCGACCTGCGAGCGCGTCTGGGCGTCGGCTGCCGCGGCCTGGGCGTTGGCAGCCGCCTGGATCGCCGCGTTGTAGTCGGCGAGCGCCTTGTTCTTCTCGTCGGCGAGCACTTCCAGAGCGGAGGAGCGCTCCAGGAAGTCCTGCGCCGAGGTGCCGTTCAGCAAGGCGGACAGCTTGTTGAACTGCACGCCGCCGACGAACGAGGCGTCGGCGAACTGGTCGACCACGCCCTGGTACTGGTTCTTCGCGATGAGCGCCTGCTCACCGGCCGCGTTGGCGGCTGCCAGGTCGGCGTTGGCCCGGTCCAGGTCGGCCTGCTTGGCGTCGAGGTCGGCCTGCGCCTGCATGGCCTCCTCGTTCAGCTGCTCGGCCTGTGCGGCGAGCTGCCGGTACTGCGCCAGGGCGTCCGACGAGGTGGCGGGCTGCTGTGGGGCGGGGAGGGGGACCGCGCCGGCCGGAGCCGTGGGGAAACCACCGACCGCGAGTACCGCGGCGGCGGCGAGGGCTCCTGCGACCACGCGCTTGATGGGTTGCGACTGCACGCCGCGCGTGTCTCCTTTGCACTCATGTCGCCGCCGGCCGTCGCAGGAGGTCGGGGGACCCTCCACACTTGCACCGGCGCGGGCGGACACAAGCACCCGAACCGGTCTACGACGGTAACCCGGCATGTCCAGACGCAGGGGGTAGCGCATCTGGGTCCATGCGTGGGTCCGGCACAGCTCCCCGACAAGCTGCTACGGCGACAATCTCGCGTCGCCGCCGCGGGCGCGACGGCTGCCGGGCGCGAGATCTCGGCCAGGTTACGAAACGACCGCCGTCGCGTCCACCAGGCACCAGGTAAAAACTTTGCGTAATCACCTCTCTTCCCGTTCGGACCAGCGGTTCCCCTGTGGGTGTGACCAAGGCAACAGTCGGCAGGATCACGACTACTGACCGTTTGCCGCTCGAAGCGACCGTTTGTCTTCTTCGGCGTGGCGGGGTCGTGCGATGCCGTTGGCCGCCGTGGTGGAGGTCGTTCGGGCGCGGAGAAGCGAGCCGGAACGACGGCGCGCGCACGCCGCTCGAACCGCGACCGGAGGTGCCGTCTGCGCGTGGAGGACGCGCAGACGGCCCCCTCCCCCGCAGTGGGAGTCATTCATTACCACGGCGGCGCGCGCACAATCTCCGCTCGAAACCGCAACCGCGGTCACTTCCGATCGCGCCCTGGTCCACGCGACACGCCCCCGTTCGCTCGCAGCGACCGTTGGGTCAGCCCGCGCGGCGCTCGGGCAGCCGCACATGCGGGCGCCGGCCTCGGG
The DNA here is from genome assembly GCF_000231075.2 of Amycolatopsis sp. ATCC 39116. NCBI lineage: Bacteria > Bacillati > Actinomycetota > Actinomycetes > Pseudonocardiales > Pseudonocardiaceae > Amycolatopsis > Amycolatopsis sp. ATCC 39116. The sequence goes on from NZ_AFWY03000048.1 coordinate 34,347, forward strand.
AGATCGTTCGGGGCGGCGGCACCAGGCCCGCGTCGGCGAGCAACTCGACCGCGGCGAGTTCCTCGAAGTCGAGTTCGACGACCGGCGGGGCGTCGACCACGGCGCTCAGCACGCAGTCACCGCAGGCGCGGCCCCTCAGCGTGCACCGGTTGCACTCGATGATCACGGTGTTGTCGTTCATGGTGTGCCTCCTCGTTGCTACTGGGATGCACGGTACGAGTGACCACCGACAATTTCGGGCTCGCGTATCGAACGAATGGACCAACGGTGCACGAGAAAACCGCTGAGCTGCGGAAACACCGCCGAAAAAAATCTCTAGACCCGCCCCAGCCGTGCCAGCAGCACCGCCGAAGCGACCGGGTGCGCGCCCGATCGCCGAACCGAGTCGGCCACTCCGCGGTCGGTCGAGGCCACCACCAGCGGGCGGCCCTGCGGCTCGGCCGCGACCAGCGACCGGATCACGTCGTCCGCGATCACGCCGGGGTCGGAGAACAACACACGCACCCCGCGGGCGCTCACGGTCGGCACCGACATCACCTCGGCGCCGTCGAACACCACGGTGATCTCCGCGCCCGTCCGCGCCGCCAGCGCGCCGAGCTGCTGCACCAGCCGGTTCCGCTGGTCGGCCAGCGTCAGCTCCGGGTAGCCGGTCTTGGTGACGTTGTAGCCGTCGACGATCAGGTGCACGCTCGGCAACGCGAGCAGCCGGTCCAGCACCGCCGGGTCCCGCACCTGCCGCCCGGCCCCGGTGCCCGATGTAGCACCCAGCACGGTGTCCGCCGGGCGCCGCGCGCTGGTGTCCAGCGCCAGCTCCCGCCGCAACCCCGTGACCGCGCCCTGCAGGGTGTCGACGAGCAGCGACAGGCGCACCTCGTCCGCCTCGCGGGCCTCCTTCGCGGACTGGCGCGCGATCTCCGCGTCCGCCGCCGCCCGCTCGGCCCGCGCCCGTTCGGAAGCCGCGCGCTGGCGCTCACGCTCCAGCTGAGCGGTCACCGCGGCCACCTCCTGCTCCCGCCGCACATCGGCCTGCGCCAGCAGCTCACGCGCCTCCTCAGCAGCGTCCTTGGCCTGCCGCAGCTGCGTGCCCTGCTCCCGGAGCCGGTTGCGCAGCTTCGCCAACTCCTCCTCGCGCTCCACGCGGGCGCCCTCGATCGCCTCCCGCGCCTCCGCCAGCTCCTCGCGCACGCGCGCGAGCTCCGCCTCCAGCCGCTGGCTGCGCGCCACCGCCGCGTCGCGCTCGGCCCGCAGCGCCGTCTCCGCGGCGTTCTTGACCACCAGCCGCACACGCGTCGCCGCGCTGGCCTCGCCGAGCAGGACGGCCGCCACCGCGGCGGCCACCGGGTCCGGGTCGTTCGGGTCGAGCGCGTCCGGCCGGTACTCGCGCACCCACTCGAGGACGGCGGTGCGGAACGCGGTCGAATCCTCCAGGGTTGTGAGGAGCGCCGCACCGCCCAGCTTCGCACGCTTGGCCGGGGCGAACTTCGCGACCGGCCGCAGCTGCTGCGGGATGTCGATGCGCGGGATCTTCCCCAGTGCCTCGGCGGCCAGCTCGGCGAGCCGGCCGCGCACCGGCTCCGGCAGATCGCGCCAGTTCACGGACTTGGTGTCCGGCTCCGGGCGCGCGCTCGCCGCGGGTGCCCGGAGACCGGGGTCTTCGGGCTCTTCGGCGTGCACTGAGGGAAACATCCGTTCAGGGTAGTCCGCTTCGGTAACGATCACCGTTCGTGCCGTGATCCGGGATTGTCGGTCCCCCTCCTTATGGTGCCGATCATGCAACTCGCGGACGGCGCGCAACTGACCTTCGACGAACTCGGCACGCCGCTTCGGGACACCACGTTCGTCGTGTTCGACCTGGAGACGACCGGGACCAAGCCGGGCCCGGACGGCATCACCGAGATCGGCGCGGTCAAGGTGCGCGGCGGCGAGGTGCTGGGTGAGTTCGCGACCCTCGTCGACCCCGGGATGCCCGTCCCGCCGCAGATCGTGGCGCTGACCGGCATCACCTCGGCGATGCTGCACGACGCGCCGAAGATCGACCGCGTGCTGCCCGCGTTCCTGGAGTTCGCCAGCGGCGCGGTGCTGGTCGCGCACAACGCGCCGTTCGACACGTCGTTCATGCGTGCGGCCTGCCTGCACCACGGCTACCCGTGGCCGAAGCCCGCCGTGGTGTGCACGGTCCGCCTCGCCCGGCGCGTGCTGACGCGGCAGGACAGCCCCAGCTTCCGGCTGTCCGCGCTGGCGGCCCTGTTCGGCTCGCCGGTGACGCCGAACCACCGCGCGCTGGACGACGCCCGCGCCACCGTGCACGTGCTGCACGCGCTGCTGGAGCGGGTCGGCAACGTCGGGGTGCAGTCGCTGGAGGAACTGCTCGACTACCTGCCCGAGGTGACGCCCGCGCAGCGGCGCAAGCGCGGGATGGCAGCTCACCTACCGGAACGCCCTGGCGTCTACCTGTTCCGCGGGCCGGGCGACGAGGTCCTGTACGTCGGAACGGCGAGCAACCTGCGCCGCCGGGTGCGCCAGTACTTCACCGGTTCGGAAAGCCGCGGCCGGATCCGCGAGATGGTCGCCCTCGCCGAGCGGGTCGACGGCATCGAGTGCAGCCACGCGCTGGAGGCCCAGGTCCGGGAGCTGCGGCTGATCGCCGCGCACCGGCCCTCCTACAACCGGCGCTCCAAGAACCCGCGCAAGTCGTGGTGGATCGTGCTCACCGACGAGGCCTTCCCGCGCCTGTCCGTGGTGCGGCTGCCCAAGGACGGCGCGCTCGGCCCGTTCTCCTCGCAGGTCACGGCCAAGATCGCGGCGGACGCCCTGGCCGGCGCCGTCGGCCTGCGCACGTGCACCCAGCGGATCTCCGCGCACTCGCCGTCCGGCCGGCCGTGCGCGCTCGCCGAGCTCGGGCGGTGTGGGGCGCCGTGCGCCGGCAGGCAAAGCGTGGAGGAGTACTCCCCCGGCGTGCACGCGATCGTCGACCTGGTCGCCGGGCGGGGCGCCCGGCCGCTGGAGTCCGCGCGTCGCCAGCTCGACGACCTGGCCGGGGCCGAGCACTTCGAGCAGGCCGCGCGGCGGCGGGACGAGCTCGCCGTGCTGGTGCGCGCCGTCGACCGGGCCCACCGGCTGTCGTCGCTGGCCACGATCCCGGAGCTGGTCGCGGCGGCCCCGGACGGCAACCGCGGGTGGGAGTTCGCGGTGATCCGGCACGGCAGGCTGGCCTCCGCCGGAGTGGCCCGGCGCGGTGTGCCGCCGATGCCGGTGGTCGAGCAGCTCGTGGCGTCCGCGGAGACGGTCGAGCCCGGCCCGGGGCCCCTGTACGGGGCGCCGCCCGAGGAGACGTCGATCCTGCTGCGCTGGCTCACCCGGCCGGGCGTCCGCCTGGTGCGCACGGCCGCGCCCTGGTCGGAGCCCGCGCATGGCGCCGGTCCGTGGCGCGGCTGGCTGGAGCAGGTCGCCACCGCCGTGTCGCTCGAGCAGGCCGGGTAGGGACGCGGGGAGCTACGATCGCCGCGCTACCCAATTACGCGAGGAGGACGCGAGTGATCACCGCGATCGTGCTGATCCATGCCGTGGCGGACAGCATCCCGGAGACCGCGCAGGCGATCGCCGACATCGACGGCGTGGCGGAGGTGTACTCGTGCGCCGGGGACGTCGACCTGATCGCGATCGTGCGGGTGCACGCCCACGAGGAGCTCGCCGACCTCATCCCGGCCAAGATCGGCAAGGTGCCGGGCGTGATCGACACCGACACGCACATCGCGTTCCGGTCCTACTCCACCGCCGACACCGAGTCCGCGTTCGCGATCGGCGTCGAGGACGCCGACTGAACCCAGGAACGAGGAAGGGCCCCCGGATCGCTCCGGGGGCCCTTCTCGTGACCGTGACTTAGTGGTCCGGGGTCTTCCAGCCCGAGGGGACCTCACCCTTCTCGGGCAGCTCGCCGGGGACGTGGCCGTTGCCGTGCCCGTTGCCGCGGGCCCGGTCCAGCGCCGCGGTCTCCTCGACCGGGTCCGGCGCCAGCATCGTGCCCGGCACCGCCCGCCCGGCCGCGCCGAGCTTGTTCATCTTCTTCGGCACCGCCGCGCCCTGGTACTCCAGCGGGATGGCGTGGCCGTGGTCGTCCACACCGCCCAGCGGCTGGTGGATCTCGATGAACTCACCGTGCGGCAGGCGCTTGATGATGCCGGTCTCGATGCCGTGCTCCAGCACCTCCCGGTCGGACCGCTGCAGGCCCAGGCAGATCCGGTAGGTGATGAAGTACGCCAGCGGCGGCAGCACCAGGATGCCGATGCGGCCGGCCCACGTGGTCGCGTTCAGGGAGATGTTGAACTTGTCCGCGATGATGTCGTTGAACCCGGACAGCTCGATCACCATGAAGAACGCCAGCGCCATCATGCCGATCGAGGTGCGGACCGGTGCGTCACGCGGGCGCTGCAGCAGGTTGTGGTGCGCGGTGTCGCCGGACAGCTTCCGTTCGATGAACGGGTAGCCGATCAGCAGCGCGAACAGGATCGGCATCCAGACCGCGCCTGCGAAGAACACCGCCGGGACCGTGTAGTTGCCCAGGTAGAGCTCCCACGCGGGGAAGATCCGCAGCATGCCGTCGGCCCAGGCGAGGTACCAGTCCGGCTGCGAGCCGGCCGACACCTGCCCCGGGTTGTACGGGCCCAGGTTCCAGATCGGGTTGATCTGGAAGATGCCCGCCATGATCGACAGGATGCCGGTGACGATGACGAAGAACGCACCGGCCTTCGCGGCGAACACCGGCATGATCCGCACGCCGACGACGTTGGTCTCCTTGCGCCGCACGCCAGGGAACTGGGTGTGCTTCTGGTACCAGACCAGCGCCAGGTGCACACCGACCAGCGCGAGCATGATGCCCGGCAGCAGCAGGATGTGCAGCGTGTACATGCGCGGCACGATCTCGTCGCCGGGGAACTCCCCGCCGAACAGCGCCCAGTGCAGCCAGGTGCCCATGATCGGCACCGAGAGCACGATGCCCGACAGGGTGGCGCGGATACCGGTGCCCGACAGCAGGTCGTCCGGCAGCGAGTAGCCGAAGAAGCCCTCGAACATGCCCAGGATCAGCAGCAGCGCGCCGATGACCCAGTTGGCCTCGCGCGGCCTGCGGAACGCTCCGGTGAAGAAGATCCGGAACATGTGCACCATCATCGCCGCGACGAACACCAGCGCGGCCCAGTGGTGCAGCTGGCGGACGAACAGACCGCCGCGGACCTCGAACGAGATCTCCAGGGTCGTCTGGAACGCGCGGGACATCTCGACGCCCTGCAGGTTCTTGAACGGCCCGTTGTAGACGACCTCGGACATCGACGGATCGAAGAACAGGGTCAGGTAGACACCCGTGATGATCACGACGATGAAGCTGTAGAGCGCGATCTCACCGAGCAGGAACGACCAGTGGGTCGGGAAGACCTTGTTCATCTGGTGCCGCAGGCCCTTGGCCAGGCGGTACCGCTGGTCCATGTTGTTCGCGGCCTCGGCGGCGTGCCGCTCCAGCATGCTGGAGCCCCGTGTCGGCGTGGTGAGTGAACTCATGACTTGCGCTCCCAATAGGCGGGGCCGACCGGCTCGATGAAGTCTCCCCGCGCCACGAAGTACCCCTCATCGTTGACCGTGATGGGCAACTGCGCAAGCGCGCGGGTCGCCGGGCCGAAGATGGGCTTGGCGTAGTGCAGGGCGTCGAACTGCGACTGGTGGCACGGGCACAGGATCCGGTTGGTCCGCTGCTCGTACAGCGAAGTCGGGCAGCCGACGTGGCTGCAGATCTTCGTGTAGGCGTAGTAGTCGCCGAAGTTGAAGTCCTCCTGCCCCTCACGCTTGACGACCCGCTGGGCGTCCTCGGGACGCAGGCGGATCAGCATGACCGGGGCGTCCGCGCGCATGAAGACCGCGGCCAGCTTCTCGTGGTCGCCGCGCTCGCTCTCCCGGAACGGGTAGACCGTCTCCATCGCGCCCGCGTCCAGGTCCTCCGGGCGCAGCAGGACGACCTCGCCGGTCTTGCCGGTGTAGCGGCGCAGGTAGACGACCTCGCCCGGGTACTCCGGCTTCCACGGGGTGTGGGCCAGGTTGTCCTTGGACTCGGGGTCCTTCCACGGGTTCTTGATGAACGACGCGACCGGCAGCGCGACCAGGCCGAGGCCCATCACACCGGCGCCGAGGCCCGCGGTGCGCTTGACCAGCGAGCGGCGGCCGATGGTGCTGCGGTTACCGGCGTCGGCAAGCTGCGCGACGATCGTCTTGCGGTCGATCTCGGCCGAGCCCTTGCCGTCGCCGTCGTGGCGCTCCTGCACCGCGAGCTCGTTCGGGATGAACCGCTTCGTGTAGAGCAGCACGCCGATGCCCAGCGCGAGGATCGACAGGCCGAGCGTGAAGCCCAGGACGGGCGTGTAGAGCGCGTACCGCTCGTACTCGCCGGTGTCCGGGGCCTTGTACTCCCACCACTCCGGCCAGCAGATGGTCACCAGGAAGCCGAGACCGGCCAGCGCCGCGATGGTGAACCACAGCGCCACGACCCGCTCCGCGCGCTTCTCCGCGCGGGTGCCCTTGACCGGCCACGGGTCCGGGTAGTCGACCAGTTCGACGCCGTCGAGCTTGGTGCCCAGCTTGACCAGCTGGTCGCGGTCCATCTCGGCCAGTTCGGCCTCGGAAGGCTGGGGAACCCCCGGCTCGCGCCCGGCGCCCGGGTGCTCTTCCATGCTAGTCATGCCCTCGATCCAATCCACAAAGTCACGCCGACGATGGCGCCGATGCCGACGATCCACGCGACGAGCGCCTCCGAGGCCGGCCCAAGGCCGCCCAGGCCGTTGCCACCGGGGTTGTTGTTCCCGTCGGACACGGACTTGACGTAGGCGACGATGTCCCGCTTCTCCTCGGGGGTGAGCTGCCGGTCGGAGAACTTCGGCATGTTCTGCGGACCGCTCAGCATCGCCGTGTAGATCTGCTCTTCGCTGGCCGGGCCGAGCTCCGGCGCGAACTTGCCCGCGGACAGGGCGCCGCCCTGGCCGGTGAAGTTGTGGCACGACGCGCAGTTGAGGCGGAACAGCTCGCCACCGCGCGCCGGGTTGTCACCGCGCAGCGCCTCGCCGGACTCGGCGGGCCGCTCCGGGCCGCCGCCGTTGGCCTGGATGTAGGCGCCGACCGCGTCGATCTCCTCGGGGGTCAGCTTGGCCGGCTTGCGCTCGGCCTGCGCCTCCTGGCGGACCGCGGGCATGCGGCCGGACGAGGTCTGGAAGTACACCGCCGCGTCACCGACGCCGATCAGGCTCGGGCCGCGGTCCTCGACGCCCTGCAGGTTCGCGCCGTGGCAGCTGATGCAGCTGTTGTTGTAGACCTGCTGGCCGAGGCGCAGCTGCGCCGGGTCGTCCTGCGCCTGCGCGGTCTGCGGCTGCGGCACCAGGAGGGCGTAGCCCAGGCCGGCGCCGACCAGCGCCACACCGAGCGCGAGCGCGCCGGCGATGCGGCGGCGCAGCTTGGTGCGGGCGCCGAAGCGGCGCCTGGAGGTGTTCTTGCTGGTGGTCATTCTTCGGCAACCCTTGCTGTCAGTTCAGGCCGGTCCATGGGGTGGCTGGCGCGGTCACGGGATGATGTAGATGACCGCGAACAGGCCGATCCACACGATGTCGACGAAGTGCCAGTAGTAGGACACGACGATCGCCGAGGTCGCCTGCGCGGGGGTGAACTTGCTCAGCTTGGTGCGGATGAGCAAGAAGACGAAGGCGACGAGACCACCGATCACGTGCAGACCGTGGAAACCGGTCGCCAGGAAGAACACCGTGCCGAAGGCACCGGACGGGATGGTCACGCCCTCCTCGACAAGCGTGACGTACTCACCAGCCTGACCGGCGACGAAGATCGCGCCCATGATCAGGGTGATGACGTACCAGCGGCGCAGCCCGTAGACGTCACCGCGCTCGGCGGCGAACACGCCGAGCTGGCAGGTGAACGACGACGCCACCAGGATGATGGTGAAGGGCAGCGCGTACGGGATGTCGAGGTGGATGGGCTCGTCGGTCGCCGGGTTGATCGGCGGCCAGACCCCCGTGTCGTTCTGCGCCTTGACCGTGAAGAACATCGCGAACAGCCCGGCGAAGAACATGAGCTCGCTGGAGAGCCACACGATCGTGCCGACGCTGACCATGTTCGGCCGGTTCAGCGAGTGCACCCGCTGGCTGATGGTGGGAGCTGCCGTTGTCACGGGTCGCATTATGTCTCCCTGCGAAGCGACCTGCTTGGTCGGGTCCGGCACGCCGCGCCGGGGGTGTTGGTCACAGCGACGAACGCGGAGGGTGAGGATCAGGGCGTGGGAATCATCGATCGGGTTCGTGACCTGCTGCGAAAGCGTGGCGGACCGGACCTCACCGTGGACACCGAGGGTGTCGTGGTCGTGGCCGAGGCCTTCGACGTCGCCGAAGCCGACTCGGCGGTGCTGGGCAGATCACACCGCTGGCGGCCGGACGAGCCGGCGATTCTGCGCCACCACCTCGTGCTGCCACCGGATCGGGTCACCGAGGCCGCGTCGGTGCTCGCCCAGGACGGGTGGGAGCTGCGCCCCGGGTCCGGCGGCGAAGGACCCGTCCGGGTGCACGCGCTGCGCGTGCAGAAGCTCGACGCGCTGCACTGCGCGCAGGAACGGGCCCGGATGGCCGGGCTGGCGCAGCGGCTGGAGGGCGACTGGCTCGGCTGGGACGCGCTACAGCCGATGGGCCTGGGTGGAACCGGCCGGGACGGCTAGCATCGACACGACCAGTACAGCGACGAAGCCGGAGGGTCGACTTGTCCGAACAGTCCACGCGGATCCTGGTGTTCAGCCACCGTCCCGAAGTGCGGGAGTCGATCATCACGGCGGTCGGCCGCAGGCCCGCCACCGACCTGGGCCGGGTCGACTACGTCGAGGCCGCCGGAGTGGCCGACGTGCTGGCCGAGATGGACGAGGGCGCGGTCGATCTGGCGATCCTGGACGGCGAGGCCCAGCCGACCGGCGGCATCGGGCTGTGCAGGCAGTTGAAGAACGAGATCGACGACTGCCCGCCCATCGTGATCGCCGTGCGGCGCAAGGACGACCGCTGGCTGGCGACCTGGTCGCAGGCCGACGCCGTCCTGGTCCATCCGCTCGACCCGCTGACCGCGGCGGAGACGGTCGCGGACGTGCTGCGGGCCCGCCGGGTCCCGGTCGTCCGGGGCTGAGGCGCCGCGACCGAATGAGGCCGGTTCGCCGGCCGTGAAAGGTGACCATGGGCACGCAGACTTGGCCCACGCTGCTCAACCAGCTGATCGCCGGCGCCGACCTCTCCGCCGAGGACACCGCGTGGGCGATGGACCAGGTGATGTCCGGGGAGGCCACGCCGGCCCAGGTCGGCGGTTTCCTGGTCGCGCTGCGCGCCAAGGGCGAGACGCCGGCCGAGATCACCGGCCTCGCGGACGCGATGCTGTCGCACGCGCGCCGGGTGCGGATCGCGCGGGACGCGGTCGATATCGTCGGCACCGGCGGTGACCGGTCCGGGTCGGTGAACATCTCGACGATGGCCTCGCTGGTCACCGCGGCCGCCGGGGTGCCGGTGGTGAAGCACGGCAACCGGGCGGCGTCGTCGAAGGCCGGGACCGCGGACGTGCTGGAGGCCCTCGGGGTGGCGATCGACCTGCCGCCGGAGGGGGTCCAGCGGTGCGTCGACGAGCTGGGCATCGGGTTCTGCTTCGCGCCGGTGTTCCACCCCGGGTTCCGGCACGCGGGCGCGCCGCGCCGGGAGCTTGGGGTGCCGACGGCGTTCAACCTGCTGGGGCCGCTGACCAACCCGGCGCAGCCGACGGCCGGGCTGATCGGGTGCGCGTTCCCGGACAAGACCGAGGTGCTGGCGCGGGTGTTCGCCGGCCGCGGCACGTCGACGCTGGTGGTCCGCGGTGACGACGGCCTCGACGAGCTGACCACGACGACGACCAGCTCGGTGTGGGTCGTGTCCGGCGGATCGGTGCGGGCCGAGTCGCTGGATCCGGCCGAGCTGGGCATCGCGCGCGCCACCGCGGAGGACCTGCGGGGCGGCGACCCGGCGGCCAACGCCGAGGTGGTGCGTGAACTGGTGGCGGGCAAGCCGGGGCCGGTGCGGGACGCGGTGCTGCTGAACGCGGCCGGGGCGCTGGCCGCGCACGCCGGGTTCAGCTCGTCGCTGACGGACGATCTCGCGGCGGGGTTGTCGCGGGCCGCGGAGGCCGTGGATTCCGGCGCTGCGGCGGATCTGCTGGCCCGCTGGGCGGCGTTCCGGTGAGCTGAGGGGCTGAAAATCCCGCGCTCCACAACGAAAAGGGCCCGCCCGGTGAACAACCGGGCGGGCCCTTTTCGCGGATCAGGTCACTCGTGGTTGGGGCCGGTGTGGTACTCGAACACCAGGCCGCCGACCGTGAGCAGGATCAGGATGCCGCCGACGACCAGCATCCAGATGTGGAAGAACGCCAGTCCGAGACCGACGAACGCGGCCGAGGCGGCCAGTCCGATCGGCCAGTAGCTGCCCGGGCTGAAGAAGCCCATCTCGCCCGCGCCGTCGCTGATCTCGGCGTCGTCGCGGTCCTCCGGACGCGGTTCGATCCGGCGGCCGACGAACCGCATGTAGCTGCCCGCCAGGAGGGACAGCCCGCCGGTCAGGATCAGGGCGACCAGGCCGACCGGCTCGACGCCGTAGCCACTGGCCAGGCCGGTCCACACGCCGTACACGATCGCGATGAAGAACGCGAAAGCGGTGACCAAGTCGAAAATCCGGGCTTCGACCTTCATGACGCTGTCCTCACTGTGTTCATGCTTCCAACACCCACGGGAACCAACCGGCTCAGCCGGACTGCGTCCGCAGCGTGCGGTCGGTGTTGAACGGCTTCGTCGTGGTCGCCTGCGGCGCGCACAGCTCGCCGCAGTTCAGCGCGGCCAGCGCCTCGGCGGTGGTGTTCGGCTGCCCGGTGGCCGGGTTGATCTGGGTGCGCAGCTGGATGTAGCGGTCGAACTGGTCGGCGGGCAGCGCCCGGACCTCGAAGTTCATGCCCGAGTGGTAGGTGCCGCACAGCTCGGCGCAGCGGCCGACGAACGCACCGGTCCGGTCGATCGTGTTCTGGAACGACGGGTCCTGGTTGTTCTTCTCCGGGTCCGGGAACACGTCCCGCTTGAAGTGGAACTCCGGCACCCAGAACGAGTGGATGACGTCGGCCGAGCGCAGGTTGTACTGAATGCGCTTGCCTGCGGGCAGGACCAGGATCGGGATCTCGCTCGAGCTGCCGACGGTCTTGATGACCTGGCCGTTGGCGTCCTTCGGGGCGCTCGGGTAGTCGAACTCCCAGTTCCACTGGAACGCGATCACGTCGACCGTGACGTCCGGGTCCGGCTCCTCGGCCAGCACCTTGCTCTCGGTGGTCGCGGTGAAGAAGAACAGCACGCAGACCATCACGAGCGGCAGCACGACACAGAACAGCTCGAGCGGCACGTTGTACTGGAACTGCCGCGGCAGGTCGCCGGGGCCGTCGGTCTTCTTCTTCCGGTGGAACGCGACCGACCAGAAGATCAGGCCCCACACGATCACACCGACGACGAGCGCGGCGATGACGGACCAGGTCCAGAGGACGCGCATGTCCTCGGACTCCTTGGTCACGCCGACGGGCCACCCGAACCGCAGCACCTCGTCACCGGAGCACCCGGTCGCCAGGAGCGCGACGAGCCCGGCCAGCGCGGCGACCTTACCCACTTTCGCCGAACGTGATGCCGGAGTGCGCTCATCCCTGCCCACTGCGCAGCGCCCTTTCAACCCAGGCCTCCTTGACGATTTCTGGCTTACCAGCGGGAGCCTAGCCGAGCTACCGCGATCCGCAGCCCAAGGGGTGACCGTTCGTGGCGGGGGCTGCGGGCATACTGGGCGCTCGACATCCGGCCACGACCTCGAGGTGTGAATATCCGTGTGCGGCCTGCTTGGACTGGTGTGTGCCACTGAGAACGACGCGGTCAACGCGCGTGACGCGGTCGGCGAAGCCATGCGCTGCCAGCGTCATCGCGGTCCCGACGAGCGCGACACCTGGACCGACGGCGAGGTCGTCTACGGCTTCAACCGGCTCGCGTTCATCGACGTCGAGCACGCCCACCAGCCGCTGACCTGGGGCCCGCCGGAGTCGCCGAACCGGTACACGCTGAACTTCAACGGCGAGATCTACAACTACCGTGAGCTGCGCGAACAGCTCACGGAAGAGCACGGTGCGAAGTTCGCCACAGAGGGCGACGGCGAGGCGATCGTCGCGGCCTACCACCACTGGGGCCGCGCCGCGGTGTCCAAGCTGCGTGGGATGTTCGCGTTCCTGATCTGGGACGCCGAGGAGAAGGTGATCTTCGGCGCACGTGATCCGTTCGGCATCAAGCCGCTGTTCTACACGCACGGGCCGGGCGGCACGGCGTTCTCCAGCGAGAAGAAGTCGCTGCTGGAGCTCTCCGGCGTGCTGGGGATCACCAAGCAGCTGGACCGGACCGCGCTGCAGCACTACCTGACGCTGCAGTACGTGCCGGAGCCGGAGACGCTGCACACGCGCATCCGCCGCATCGAGTCCGGCACCTCGTTCACCGTCTCCCCCGGCGGCGCGCCGAAGATCGAGCGCTACTTCTTCCCCGAGTTCGCCGCCAAGCCGGTCCGCGGCGAGGCCGAGGCGAAGATCCTGCACGAGCGGATCCGCGACGTGATGCGCGACTCGGTCGGCAAGCACATGATCGCCGACCCGGACATCACCGTCGGCACGTTCCTCTCCGGCGGCATCGACTCGACCGCGATCGCGGCGCTGGCCAAGGAGCACAACCCGAACCTGATCGCGTTCACCACCGGGTTCGAGCGCGAGGGCTACTCCGAGGTCGACGTGGCGGCCGAGTCCGCGGCGGCGATCGGCGTGAAGCACGTCATCCGGACCGTGTCGGCCGACGAGATGATGGAGGCGCTGCCGCTCATCGTCTGGTACCTCGACGACCCGGTGGCCGACCCGGCGCTGGTGCCGCTGTGGTTCATCGCGCGGGAGGCGCGCAAGCACGTCAAGGCGGTGCTGTCCGGCGAGGGCTCGGACGAGCTGTTCGGCGGCTACACGATCTACAACGAGCCGCTGTCGCTGGCGCCGTTCGAGAAGGTGCCGGGCAGCCTGCGCAAGGTCATCGGCAAGGTGTCGGAGCGGATCCCGGAGGGCACGCGCGGCAAGGACCTGCTGCGCCGCGGCGCGCTGCCGCTGGAGGAGCGCTACTACGGCAACGCCCGCATCTTCCGCGACGACCAGCTGCGCGGGGTGCTGAAGACGTTCCAGGAGGGCGTCGGGCACAAGGACGTCACCGCCGAGCACTACCGCACGTCGGCGAACTGGGACCCGGTCGCGCGGATGCAGCACGTGGACCTGTTCACCTGGCTGCGCGGCGACATCCTGGTCAAGGCCGACAAGATGACCATGGCGAACTCGCTGGAGCTGCGGGTGCCGTTCCTGGACGCGGAGGTGTTCAAGGTCGCGGCCGGCATCCCGCTGGACCAGAAGATCACCAAGGAGACGACGAAGTACGCGCTGCGCCGCGCGCTGGAGGGCATCGTCCCCGCGCACGTGCTGAACCGGCGCAAGCTGGGCTTCCCGGTGCCGATCCGGCTGTGGCTGCGGGACGAGATGTACGACTGGGCGCGCGGCATCATCGCCGATTCGCAGACCGGCGAGCTGCTGGACAAGCAGGCCGTGCAGCGCCTGCTGGACGAGCACAAGGCGGGCACGCTGGACCACAGCAGGCGCATCTGGGCGCTGCTGGTGTTCATGATCTGGCACGGCATCTTCATCGAGCACCGGATCAAGCCGGAGATCCCGGAGCCGGTCTACCCCGTGCGCATCTGAGACGAGTGTTGAACGGGCCGCAGCCGCCGGGCTGCGGCCCGTTTTTGTTTGATGGTCGGGTAAGCAGCACGGGGCTTCGTTGTGCTGCGGCGGCGGCCGGTGACGGGTACGTTGCGCTGGCGGGCAGTGCCGCCGGGCGTGGGGCCGCGGCCAGTCAGGTGGGCAGCGCGGGGCCTGATGGTCCCGCACCGCCGACCGCCAGGGGCGGCGGACAGGTCGTGCTGCCAATGGCGCGCTTGGGGCCGTGACCAGTCGGGGCGGGGCCAGATCGTCCTGCCTCGCCGGCCGCCGGGTGTCCGCGGTCGGCGGTGGGTGGTCGTTCAGACCCGACCAGTTCCCGCGGCTGCGGTCAGGCGGGCAGCGCGGGGGCGATCTCCGCCGCGGCGTCGGGGCCGAACGCGGCGCCGATGCGGGTCAGCGCGGACTCCCGGTCGAGCGTCCACTCCTGCGTGCCGACGGTCTCCAGCACCAGCACGGCGATCATCGACCCCAGCTGGGCGGAGCGCTCCAGGCTCAGGTCCGCGTTCAGGCCGGCCAGGAAACCCGCCCGGAAGCCGTCGCCGACGCCGGTCGGGTCGGCCTTCGCCAGCTCGGGCACCGCGCCGACCTCCAGGGCCAGCCCGTCCCTGCCCACGATCTCCACACCCTTCTCGCCGAGGGTGGTGATGCGGATGCCGACGTGGTCCAGCACGTCGGCCTCGGACCAGGCCGTCTTCTGGAGCAGCAGCTCCCACTCGTAGTCGTTGGTGAACAGGTACTTCGCCCCGTCGACGAACCGGCGCGCCTGCTCCCCGTTCATGCGGGCCAGCTGCTGCGACGGGTCCACCGCGAAGTCGATCCCGCGCTGGCGGCACTCGTCCGCGTGCCGGAGCATGCCGTCCGGGTCGTCCGGGCCGATCAGCATCAGCCCGATCCCGCCGACGCGGTCCGCGATCGGGCCCAGCTCGATGTTGCGGGCCTCGGCCATCGCGCCGGCGTAGAAGGTGGCGATCTGGTTGAGGTCGTCGTCCGTGGTGCACACGAACCGCGCGGTGTGGGCCAGCTCCGAGATCAGCACGCCGGACGCGTCCACGCCGTGGCGCTCCAGCCAGGACCGGTAGTCGGCGAAGTCCGCGCCCGCCGCGCCGACCAGCACCGGCTTCGCGCCGAGCACCCCAAGGCCGAACGCGATGTTGGCGCCGATCCCGCCGCGGCGGACCACCAGGTCGTCGGCCAGGAAGCTCAGCGAGACGCGGTGCAGCTGGTCGGCGACCAGCTGCTCGGCGAACCGGCCGGGGAAGTGCATGAGATGGTCGGTTGCGATGCTGCCGGAAACGGCGATGCGGGCGTTGATGGCCACCGGTGCTCTGCTCCCTCTGGCTGGCTCGAACTGAAGTTACCGACGGGAAATACCCCGTCGGAGCTAAATCTGACCCGCTGACCGACACTACTAGCTGGTAGACCTGTCCGGCGCGCGCCGGTCGCCCTAGCGTCGCCTGCGTGAGCACCGTGACGGAACCGGAGACCATCGCCGAGCTGATCGACGACTGCGCCGAC
The DNA here is from genome assembly GCF_000231075.2 of Amycolatopsis sp. ATCC 39116. Lineage (NCBI taxonomy): Bacteria > Bacillati > Actinomycetota > Actinomycetes > Pseudonocardiales > Pseudonocardiaceae > Amycolatopsis > Amycolatopsis sp. ATCC 39116. Next base: position 49,752 of record NZ_AFWY03000048.1, read on the forward strand.
ATCCCCGCCGAACTGCGCGCGGCACACGCCTCGGCGCCCCGGCCGCCTGCGCCGCGGGGCTGGGCGGTCGACGACGCCTGCCACGCACAGGTAGTCGGGCTGGAGGACTATTAGTTACGCGGACATGCGAAAAGGGCGCCGGTCGAAGCTCGACCGGCGCCCTTCACGTGTACTGGCTCAGTGGAACGAGTCGCCGCAGGCGCAGGAGCCCGTGGCGTTCGGGTTCTCGATGGTGAAGCCCTGCTTCTCGATCGAGTCGACGAAGTCGATCACCGCACCCTCGACATACGGCGCGCTCATGCGGTCGACCGCCACGCGCAGGCCGTCGAAGTCGCGGAACAGGTCGCCGTCGAGCGTGCGCTCGTCGAAGAACAGCTGGTAGCGCAGTCCCGCGCAACCACCGGGCTGGACCGCGATGCGCAGGTGCATGTCGTCGCGGCCTTCCTGCTCGAGCAGGGCCTTCGCCTTGCTCGCCGCGGCGTCGCTCAACGTGACGCCGTGGGTGGCCTCGGCCTCGGCCTGCGTGCTGGTCTGCTCAGCGGCAGTCATAGCTCTCCCTCGGGGTCTTGCCGTGCACCGGGTGGGGGGTGCTCCTCCCTACTGGAACACCGGTGCCACCCGATCTGTTCCCGGGCTGGTTCCCGCCTTGGCGCTGATCCCATGGTTACACATCGGCGAGGGGGTTGAACACGCACGCCGCTGTCTGGAATAAGCTGGTTGGGTGAGGTTTCTCCGTCGTAACAGCACGACCACCGCAGACAGCCCCGAGATCGAGGCGGCCGAGGTGGCCGAAAGCGTCGAATCTCACACCCGTGGCTACACCCCGGGCAAGGGCAGGCCGACGCCGAAGCGCAAGGAGGCCGAGGGCAAGCGCCGCGGCCCCGTCGCGCCCCCGCCGAGGACCATGCGGGAGGCGATGAAGCGCAACCGCGAGCTGCGCAAGTCGAACCCGGTGGACAAGGAAGAGCGCCGCAGGCTCGCCAAGGAGCGCCAGGAGCGGATGGCCGCGGGCGACGACCGCTACCTGCTGCCGCGCGACAAGGGCCCGGTCAAGGCGTACGTGCGCGACCTGGTCGACTCGCGCCGCCACTTCCTCGGCGCGTTCATGCCGCTGGCGATCCTCGTGTTCGTCGTGCTGCTGGTGCCGTACCCGGTGATCCAGCAGTACGTGACGCTGCTGTGCATGGCCGCGCTGCTGGTCATGGCCGTCGAGGGCTACTTCAACGGCCGCCGCATCGCGCGGCTGGCCAGGGCGAAGTTCCCGAAGGAGAACATCAGCGGCCGGTCGCTGGGCTGGTACGCGTTCGTCCGGGCGAGCCAGATCCGCAAGCTCCGGATGCCCAAGCCGCGCGTGAAGGTCGGCGACACGGTCTCCTGACCGGCTGGAGCGCACTCCAGGTCGTTAGCAAGGCGAACCATTTCCGGTAGGCTGCCGGACATGGAGTTTCGCCGTCTCGGCCGCAGTGGCCTGTCCGTCAGTGAGATCGCCTACGGGAACTGGCTCACCCACGGTTCCCAGATCGACGAGGACCAGGCCCAGGCCTGCATCAAGGCCGCGCTCGACGCGGGCATCACGACCTTCGACACCGCCGACGTCTACGCCAACACCCTGGCGGAGTCGGTGCTCGGCCGCGGTCTGGCCGGTCAGCGCCGGGAGAGCCTGGAGATCTGCACGAAGGTGTTCTGGCCGACCGGCCCCGGCGGCCCGAACGACCGCGGGCTGGGCCGCAAGCACATCATCGAGTCCTGCCACGCCTCGCTGAAGCGGCTGCAGACCGACCACATCGACCTCTACCAGGCGCACCGGTTCGACCCGACCGTGCCGCTGGAGGAGACCATGTCGGCCTTCGCCGACCTGGTCCGCCAGGGCAAGGTGCTCTACATCGGGGTGTCGGAGTGGAACGCCGAGGAGATCACCCGCGGCGCCGCGCTGGCCCGCGAGCTGCGGATCCCCTTCGTGTCGAACCAGCCGCAGTACAACATGCTCTGGCGCGTCATCGAGGCGCAGGTCGTGCCCGCCAGCGAGCGCGAGGGGCTGAGCCAGATCGTCTGGTCGCCGATCGCGCAGGGGGTGCTGACCGGCAAGTACAAGCCGGGTCAGCCGCCGCCCGCCGGGTCGCGCGCCACGGACGAGCGGGGCTCGCAGTTCGTGCAGCGGTTCCTGCGGGACGAGGTGCTCGAGCGCGTGGCCCGGCTGGAGCCGCTGGCCGCGCAGGCGGGGCTGACGCTGGCGCAGCTGGCGGTGGCGTGGGTGCTGCAGAACCCGAACGTCGCCTCCGCGATCGTCGGCGCGTCGCGGCCGGAGCAGGTGCACGAGAACGTGAAGGCGGCGGGCGTGAAGCTCGACGCCGACCTGCTGACCGAGATCGACTCGGTGCTGCTGGGCGTGGTCGAGGACGATCCGCGCCTGACCGCTCGCGCCGGCTGACGATAGGTTTGGCGCCGTGACTGACGTGTCGTTCGCCGATGTCCCCCAGCCCGACGAAGCCGCCCGCGCCGAGGCAGTGCGGCGGCACGCGGAGCTGCTCAAACCGGTGTCCGCGCTGGGTGAGCTGGAGGCGCTCGGCGCGTGGGTCGCGGCCTGCCAGGGCTCGGCGCCGCCGCGGCGGTTCCAGCGGCCCCGGGTGATCGTGTTCGCCGGGGACCACGGGATCGCCGCGAAGGGCGTCTCCGCCTACCGGCCGGAGGTCACCGGGCAGCTGGTGGACAGCCTGCTCAAGGGCGCCGGGCCGGTCGCGGTCGCCGCCGCGGTGGCCGACGCCGGGCTGCGCGTGGTGGACATCGCGGTGGACGAGGAGACGCCGGTCGCCGAGTACAAGGTCCGGGCGGGCTCCGGGTCGATCGACGTCGAGGACGCCCTCACCGACGACGAGGTGCGGGCCGCCCTGCGGGCCGGCATGGCGATCGCGGACGCCGAGGTGGACGAGGGCGCCGATCTGCTGGTCGCGGGCAGCGTCGGGGTCGGGGCGACCACACCGGCCGCGGTGCTGGTCGCCGCGCTGACCGGCGCCGAGCCGGTGGCCGTGGTCGGCCGCGGTTCGGGCATCGACGACAACGCGTGGATGCGCAAGACCGTCGCGATCCGGGACGCGCTGCGGCGGGCCCGGGCGGTGCTGCCCGACCCGGTGGCGCTCCTGCGGACCGCGGGTGGCGCGGACCTGGCCGCGTTGACCGGGTTCCTGGCGCAGGCCGCGGTCCGCCGCACCCCGGTGCTGCTGGACGGGCTCGCGGTCGGCGCGGCGGCGCTGGTGGCGGAGGAACTGGCGCCCGGCGCGCGCTCCTGGTGGCAGGCCGCGCACCGCGACGCCGAGCCGGCGCACCAGATGGTGCTGGAGCACCTCGACCTCAAGCCGGTCGTCGACCTGGGCATCCGCCTCGGCGACGGCACCGGCGCCGCGACGGCCCTCCCGCTGCTGATCACGGCCGCCCGGCTGCTCACGGACCTGCCGACGCACGCGGAAGCCGGGGTCACGCCGCCGAACGCTTGATCCTGACGCGACGTCAGGTCCTAGCGTCGTCCACACCGGCGCAAAAGCGCTGGTGGAAGTGGGTGAACGGCATGTTCTACAAGGTCGGCGAGCTGGCACGGGCGACCGGTCTGACGGTGCGGACGCTGCACCACTACGACCACGTGGGTCTCGTGCGCCCGTCCGGGCGGACGCACTCCGGGCACCGGCTCTACGACGAGTCCGACGTCCGGCGGTTGTACGAGGTGCTGGCCCTGCGGCAGCTGGGCCTGCCGCTCGAGGACATCGGCGCGGCCCTGGAGGGCACGTCCGACCTGGCCGAGCTGCTCACGCGGCACCGGGACCACCTCGACCGGCAGCTGGTGGCGATGCGCACGCTCCGCGCGCACCTCACCACGATGCTGGCGGCCGTCGACGAACCGGCAGGCGTCACCGGCTTCCTGGCTCTGATCCGGGAGGTGACCACCGTGGACGAGACGGTGAAGCAGTACTTCAGCGAAACCCAGCTGGCGGAGCTGGCCGAGCGCCGATCGCGGCTCGGCGAGCAGGAGGACGTCCAGCGGAGGTGGCAGGACCTGATCCCCCGCGTGCAGCTGGCCGTCGAGACCGGGGTCGACCCGGCGTCGGCGGAGGGGCGGGCGCTCGCGGCCGAGTGGATGGGCCTGCTGGAGGCTTTCCACGGTGGCGACACCGGGCTGCGGGACTCGCTCTACCGCATGCAGGCGGACAACAGCGAGCGGATCCAGCGTGAGCACGGCGGGCCGTCGCCGGAGCAGCTGGAGTTCATCCGGCGCGCCAGCGCCTCGTGACGACGAAGGGCCACCCCGCCGGAACGGGGTGGCCCTTCATGTCGAAGTGATCAGGACAGCTTGTGCATCCAGCCGTGCGGGTCGGGGCGTGTGCCCTCCTGGATGCCGGTCAGTTCGGCGCGCAGCTTCATCGTCACCTCGCCGGGCTCGCCGCCCGCGATGGTGAACTCGCCGCCCGCGTGCTTGACCCGGCCGACCGGCGTGATGACCGCCGCGGTGCCGCACGCGAACACCTCGGTCAGCTCACCGGACGCGGCCGCCTTCTCCCACTCGTCGGTGGAGATCCGGCGCTCCTCGATGCCCATGCCGTGGTCCGCGGCCAGCTTGATCAGCGAATCGCGGGTGACGCCGGGCAGCAGCGAACCGGACAGCTCCGGCGTGACGATCCGGGCGTCCGAACCCGAGCCGTACACGAAGAACAGGTTCATGCCGCCCATTTCCTCGACGTAGCGGCGCTCCACCGCGTCGAGCCACACCACCTGGTCGCAGCCCTGCTCCACGGCCTGCGACTGCGCCACGAAGGACGCCGCGTAGTTGCCGGCGAACTTCGCCGCGCCGGTGCCGCCCGGGGCCGCCCGCACGTACTCGGTGGACAGCCACACGCTCACCGGCTTCACGCCGCCGGTGAAGTACGAACCGGCGGGCGAGGCGATCACCAGGTACAGGTACTCGCTGGCCGGCGCGTTCACGCCGAGCCCCACCGAGGTGGAGATCATGAACGGCCGCAGGTACAGCGTGTCGCCCGGGTTGCTGGGCACCCAGCGCTCGTCGGCCGCGATCAGCTCCTGCAGCGAACCCAGGAACAGCTCGTCGGGCAGCTCCGGCATCGCGATGCGGGCCGCCGACCGGCGGAACCGGGCCGCGTTGGCGTCCGGGCGGAAGGCCGCGACCGACCCGTCCGGCTGGCGGTAGGCCTTGAGGCCCTCGAAGATCGCCTGCGCGTAGTGCAGCACGGAGGTGGCGGGGTCGAGCGTGACCGGCTCGTAGGGGCCGACGTTCGCGTCGTACCAGCCGCGGTCCTTGCTGTACTTGATCGTGACCATGTGGTCGGTGAAGAACGTCCCGAAGCCCGGCTTCGCCAGTACCTCGGCTACACGCTCCGCCGAAGCGGGAGACGGGTGCGGGGTACGGGTGAAGGGCAACGTGGTCGTCATTCGACCAGGATAACTGTTAGTTGGACTTCCGAGAATCGCCTACTCCCCTACCATGGCGGGCGTGACCGCCAACGTGCCGCAGCCCGCCACGCCGAACTCCGTCTCCGCCGGACCGGCGTCCGACGTCAAGACCTTCGTGACCGCCATCCTGCTCACCTTCGCGGTGGGCGAGCTGACGCTCCTCGGCTACGCCCTGCTCGGCGTGTTCGGCGGGATCATCGGCCTGGTCGGCGGCATCTTCGGCGTCGTGTGGTGGCGCAGCGTCCACGACAAGAAGGTGTTCCCGCGCGACCTGCCGGTGAAGTCGGTGATCATCCTCGCGGTCGCGACCGCGCTGATCACGCTGCTGGCGTTCCTGCTCGTCGCGTGACGGCGACGCCTGCCGCGACGGCGACCACCGTCCCCAGTAGATAGACCGGCGGCAGCCAGGCCAGCAGCGTCACGGCCAGTACCGCCGCGATCACCGCGCGCGCGGTGATCCCGGTGATCATCGACAGCACCACGGTCACCAGCACCTCGGCCAGCGCGGCCGCCGCGGCCAGCAGCAGCGCCTGGTCCGGGTCCAGCAACACGGCCGCGACCGCGGCGATCAGTCCACAAGCGACGGACGCGCGCGGCCACGCCAGCTCCTCGCGGGCGCCGCCGATCGCGAGCAGCGCGGCGGGCACAGTGGACAGCACGACGACCCCGGCCAGCAACGGGTTCAGCACCTGCCCGTCCAACGCGGCCAGCGCGTCCCGCACGGGCACCCCGGACAACGCCAGCCGCACCGGGCCGAGCTGGTAGAGCGCGCCCGCGCCGATGGCCAGCACCACCATGACCGAACCCGCGAGCCAGGACGGGTTGTGCCGCGGCAGCAACGGGAACAGCACCGCGCCCGCCGCGAACAGCCCGCCGATCGTGAAGTGCGGCGCGGTCACCGGCTGCGCGGGCTCGATCGCGAAACTCAGCGCCACGAAACCGGCCCCGGCGACCAGCAGGATGCCCAGCAGCCACGCCCGCGCGTACCTCGCCAGCCGCAGCCCGGCCGCGTCGGCGGCGGTGACCACCAGTGCGACGACCGCGGCCGCCAGCGGCTGTCCGGGGAACAGGTAGGCGGCGAACACCGACGCGAACAGCGGCACCAGCGCGAGGCGGGACACCAGGCGCGTGGCGGCCACCAGCCGGGCGGGGTTGGGCTCGAGCGCGGGAGGCTCGGGCACGGAGAACGCCAGCAGCGCCGCGACCACCGCGCCGCCGAGCAGCCACCAGCCGCCCGCCTGCGCGCCGACGGCCAGCGCGATCAGCAGTCCCGCCGCCAGCCGCACGCCCACCACCTGCCTCTCCTGCCGGGCTCCGTCCTCATTAGCATGGCTCACTACCCGGCCGGGTACCCCACCCGGCACGACCGTCGATGGATGCGCGAGGAGCCACAAGTGACCGTGCCGAAGTTTGCCCTGATCGAGAACACCGGCGCCGCGCTCGGCAAGAGCCGGGCCGAGGTCGTCGTGATCGGGACGCTCCAGGGCGACAAGGCCGTGACGCTGGCGCCGGGTGCGGAGGCCGTCGACGAGGCCTTCGACGGCTCGCTGGCCGAGCTGCTGGCCACCGTGGGCGCCTCCGGCAAGGCCGAAGAGGTCGTGAAGCTGCCCACGCTGGGCAAGCTGCCCGCCGCGGTCGTGCTGGCGGTCGGCCTCGGCCGCGCCGACGGGGACGGCACCGTGACCGCCGAGCAGGTGCGCCGCGCCGCGGGCGCCGCCGGGCGCGCGCTGGCCGGGACCGCGCGGGCGGTGTCCACGCTGTCCGCTGTGGACCTGCAGGCCGCGGTGGAGGGCACCGCGCTGGGCGCCTACAAGTTCACCGAGTACAAGTCCGAGCCCGGTGACGCGCCGGTCGCCGCGGTCGACTTCGCCACGCCGGCCGAGGGCACCAAGCGCGCGCACACCGCGACGCTGAAGGCCGCGACCGCGATCGCCGAGGCCGTGATCATCGCCCGCGACCTGATCAACACCCCGCCCAACGACCTGTTCCCGGCCTCCTTCGCCGAGCGCGCCCGCAAGCTCGCCGAGGCCAACGACCTCGACTTCGAGGTGCTCGACGAGAAGCAGCTCAAGCGCAAGGGCTTCGGCGGCATCCTCGGCGTCGGCGGCGGCTCGTCCCGTCCGCCGCGGCTGGTGCGCGTGTCGTACAAGGGCCCGAAGGCGGCGAAGAAGGTCGCGCTGGTCGGCAAGGGCATCACGTTCGACTCGGGCGGCATCTCGATCAAGCCCGCCGCGAACATGGACCACATGACCTCGGACATGTCCGGGGCCGCCGCAGTGCTCGCCTCGGTCGTGCTGGCGGCCAAGCTCAAGTACCCGCTCGAGGTCACCGCCAACATCCCGCTCGCGGAGAACCTGCCGTCGGGCACCTCCTACCGGCCCGGTGACGTGCTGAGCATGTACGGCGGCAAGACCGTCGAGGTGCTCAACACCGACGCCGAGGGCCGCCTGGTGCTGGCCGACGCGATCGTGCGCGCCGCCGAGGACGACCCGGACTACCTGATCGAGACCTCGACCCTGACCGGCGCGCAGATGGTGGCGCTGGGCAACCGAACCGCCGGGATCATGGGGTCGGACGAGTTCCGCGACCGGGTGGCGGCGATCGCGCAGGCGACCGGCGAGGGCGGCTGGCCGATGCCGCTGCCCGAGGAGCTGCGCGGCGACCTGGACTCGCGGCTGGCCGACCTGGCGAACGTGACCGGGCACCGCTGGGGCGGGATGCTCGCCGCGGGCATCTTCCTGCGCGAGTTCGTCGCCGAGGGCCTGCCGTGGGCGCACATCGACATCGCGGGCCCGTCGTTCAACACCGGGGCGCCGTGGGGCTACACCGGCAAGGGCGGCACGGGCATCCCGGTGCGCACCATCGCCGCGGTGCTGGCCGACATCGCCGACCAGGGCTAGCTTCTGTTTCCTGAGCGGCGGAGCCGCTTGCGGTGGGCCGTCAGCCGGCACCGCCGCGGATTGGAACGGGCGGAGCCGCGCGCAGCGGGTCCGTTGAGGGCGGTGGCGGGCTGGCGGGAGGGCCGCTAGCCGCACCGCCACGCAGGCCACTACCGAAATGCGCACTAGTCCGGCGTCACGGCGCGGCGGACGGTTTCGCGGAGGAGGGCCCGGCGGCGGTCGTGGACGTCGCCGGGCTCCTCGGCCGTCGCGGCGTAGACGTTGCTCACCGGGGACCACGCCATCGACAGGGCGATCACCAGCGCCATGATGTCGAACGGGTCCCCGGGCACCACCTTGCCCGCGGCCTGCGCCTCGGCGATCGCGCGCAGCTTGTGGTCGTCGAGGCGGTCAGCGTCCTCCACGAGGTGGCCGGCGGGCCGGCGCTCCAGCCGCGCCCAGGTGGCGAGCCGGATGAGGTCGGGCCGGCGGAGGTACTCGTCGTAGAGCCGCACCGCCCAGTCCGCCAGGTCGCTCGCGTCGACGGGCACGACGTTCACGATCCGTTCCAGTGAGGCGGAGAAGATCGCGTCGAACAGCCCTTCCTTGCTCCCGAAGTAGCCGTAGAGCTGCGCCTTGTTGGTGCGCGCCGCGGCCACGATGCGCTCGACGCGGGCACCGGCGATCCCGTGTTCGGCGAACTCGCGGGTCGCCTCCTCCATGATGCGCTGACGGGTCGCGGCGCCACGGGCGGTGGCGGGCAGATCGGGCATGGCACGGACGACGACGGGATGGCACGCGGTCGCGGGGACGCTACGACGGGCGCCTCTCCAGCGGCGGAGCTGCGGCCCGACGACCTGGCGGTCCGGGTCGACCACTGCGGCGTCTGCCACTCCGACCTGCACGCGGTGCGAGCTGGCGGCACTCCGCTCGTGCCCGGCCACGAGTTCACCGGCGTGGTCACCGCGACCGGACCCGCGGTGACCGCCTTCGCCGCCGGGGACGCGGTCGCCGTCGGCAACATCGTGGACTCCTGCGGGACCTGCGCCATGTGCCTCGCGGGGCAGGAGAACTTCTGCCACGACTTCCCCACCCTCACCTACGGCGGCACCGACCGCCACGACGGCTCCACGACGCTGGGCGGCTACTCGCGGGAGCACGTCGTCCGCGACCGGTTCGCCTACCCGCTCCCGGCAGGCATCGACCCCGCGGGCGCCGCACCACTGATGTGCGCCGGGATCACCGTGTGGGAACCGCTGCACAGCCTGGGCGCCGGGCCGGGCGCCCGGGTCGCCGTGGCCGGGCTGGGCGGGCTGGGTCACCTCGCGGTCAAGTTCGCGGTGGCGCTCGGCGCCGAGACCACGGTGATCAGCCGGTCGGCGGACAAGGCGGGCGAGGCGCGGCGGCTCGGCGCCGCCGACCTGCTCGACTCGACGGACCCGTCCCGCATGGCGGACGCGCGGGGGCGGTTCGACATCCTGATCGACACCATCTCCGCGCCCCACGACCTTGGCCCCTACCTGCGGCTGCTGGCGCTGGACGGCACGCTCAGCCACCTCGGGCACCTGGGGCCGGTCACGGTGGAGACCCTCGACCTGCTCGTCGGGCGCAAGAAGCTCAGCTCGGCGGGCAGCGGTGGCAGGCCCGCGACCGCCGCCATGCTCGCCTTCTGCGCCGCGCGCGGGATCACCGCCGACGTGGAGGTGCTCCCGTCGGCCGCGGTGAACGACGCGCTCGAGCGCCTGGCGCGGGGCGACGTCCGCTACCGGTTCGTGCTCGATCTGTCCGACCTGGACTGATCCTCAGCCCTGCGCGCGCTTCTGCCGCTCTGTGTATTCGCGCATGCGCTTCGGGTAACCGACTTTCGCGACCTCGTACACCGGGATCGAATGCTTGCGCCCGAACTGCTGCGCGGCGTCCAGGCTGCCGATCCGCCGTCGTGTCCATTCGCCGTCGTGCGCGATCAGGACGACCGTGGTCTCGGTGACCGTCGTCCGCGGCTCGACGAACGCCTCGACGCCCCGCCGCGCGGCCGCCCAGCCCTCCAGATGACGCAGGTCAGCGTCACTGGCACGGCGCAACGTGCCCGGTTTCCCGGCGCCGCGTCTGCGCTTCAGACCGTCGAACAGACCCACCTCGACCACCTCATCTCCGCCTGCCCTCCCCCGCCATTATCGCGGGGATCAGAAGTGCGCCGATTAACACACCCGGCTACCTCGCAGGGCCGGACTACGTAGTGACAAGATGATGAGGGTTTGGACGTAAAACGAGGAGTAAACGACGTGAGCGACGCTGGCGCCGACCTGGTGATCCTCGGTGGCGGATCCGGCGGCTACGCCGCGGCCTTCCGCGCCGCGGAGCTGGGCCAGTCCGTCATCCTGATCGAGAAGGACAAGCTGGGCGGGACGTGCCTGCATCGCGGCTGCATCCCGACCAAGGCCCTGCTCCACGCGGCCGAAGTCGCCGACACCGCCCGCGAGGGCGAGCAGTTCGGCGTGAAGACCACCCTGGAGGGCGTCGACATCGCCGGCGTCCACAAGTACAAGGACGGCGTCATCAGCCGCCTCTACAAGGGGCTGCAGGGCCTGGCCAAGGCCCACAAGGTGACCGTCGTCGAGGGCACCGGCACGTTCGTCGGCGGCACCACGGTCGAGGTCGACGGCACCCGGTACACGGGCAAGAACCTGGTCCTGGCCACCGGCTCGTACTCGAGGACCCTGCCGGGCCTGGAGCTGGGCGGCCGGATCATCGCCAGCGACGAGGCGCTGACCCTGGACTGGATCCCGGAGAAGGTCGTCGTGCTCGGCGGCGGTGTCATCGGCGTCGAGTTCGCCAGCGTGTGGGCCTCCTTCGGCGTGGACGTGACGATCGTCGAGGCGCTGCCGCGGCTGGTCCCGGCCGAGGACGAGTTCGCCAGCAAGCAGCTCGAGCGCGCCTTCCGCCGTCGCAAGATCAACTTCAAGACCGGCGTGAAGTTCACCGGCGCCAAGCAGGACGAGAACGGCGTGACCGTGTCCCTGGAGTCCGGCGAGACGCTGGAGGCCGACCTGCTGCTGGTCGCCGTCGGCCGCGGCCCCAACACCGCGGGCCACGGCTACGAGGAGGCCGGCGTCAAGATGGAGCGCGGCTTCGTCATCACCGACGAGCGCCTGCGCACCAACCTGCCGAACGTCTACGCCGTCGGCGACATCGTCCCCGGCCTGCAGCTCGCGCACCGCGGCTTCGCCCAGGGCATCTTCGTCGCCGAGGAGATCGCCGGCCTGGAGCCGAAGGCGATCGACGAAGCCGGCATCCCGCGCGTCACCTACAGCCACCCCGAGGTCGCCTCCGTCGGCCTGAGCGAGGCGGCTGCCAAGGACCGCTACGGCTCGGACGTGCAGACCTTCACGTACGACCTGGCCGGCAACGGCAAGAGCCAGATCCTCAAGACTTCCGGCGCGATCAAGGTGATCAAGGCGCCGGACGGGCCGGTCGTCGGCCTGCACCTGGTCGGGGACCGGGTCGGCGAACTGATCGGCGAAGCCCAGCTGATCTACAACTGGGAGGCCTTCCCGGAGGACGTCGCTCCGCTGATCCACGCCCACCCGACCCAGACCGAGGCCCTCGGCGAAGCACACCTTGCCCTGGCCGGCAAGCCACTGCACGTGCACAGCTGACCGGACCGCAGCCGACAAAGATTCAAGGGAGTCAATTCACGATGGCCTTCTCCGTCACACTGCCGGAGCTCGGGGAGAGCGTTACCGAGGGCACCGTCACCCGCTGGCTCAAGCAGGAGGGTGACACGGTCGCGGTCGACGAGCCGTTGCTGGAGATCTCGACCGACAAGGTCGACACCGAGGTCCCGTCGCCGGTCGCAGGCACGCTGCAGAAGATCGTCGCCCAGGAGGACGAGACCGTCGAGGTCGGCGGCGAGCTCGCCGTGATCGACGACGGTTCCGGCGGCGGTTCCGCCCCCGCTCAGGAGCAGGCGCCCGCGCAGCAGGCGCAGCCCGAGCCGGAGCCCGAGCCCGAGCCCGAGCCCGAGCCGCAGCAGTCCGCGCCGCAGCAGCAGTCGGCCCCGGAGGCCCAGCCCGCGCCGAGTGGCTCGGCTCAGGGCACGCCGGTCACGCTGCCCGAGCTGGGCGAGAGCGTCACCGAGGGCACCGTCACCCGCTGGCTGAAGTCGGTCGGCGACACGGTCGAGGTGGACGAGCCGCTGCTGGAGATCTCCACCGACAAGGTCGACACCGAGGTCCCCTCGCCGATCGCCGGCACGCTGCTGGAGATCAGCGTCGGCGAGGACGAGACCGTCGAGGTCGGCGGCACGCTCGCCATCATCGGCGACGCCAGCGCCGCGCCCGCCCCGCAGCAGGAGCAGCCGAAGGCGCCGGAGCCCAAGCCCGAGCCGAAGCCGGAGCCGAAGCCCGAGCCCACCCCGGCCGCGCAGGCCCCCGCGCCCCAGCAGGCGGCTCCGCAGCAGGCTCCCCAGCAGCCCGCGCCGCAGCAGCCCGCGCCGCAGCAGCCGGCCCCGCAGCCGCAGGCCGCCCCGGCCGCGAGCGACGGCAACGGCAGCGGCCCGTACGTCACCCCGCTGGTGCGCAAGCTCGCCACCGAGCACGGCATCGACCTGGCGTCGGTGACCGGCAGCGGTGTCGGCGGCCGCATCCGCAAGCAGGACGTGCTGGCGGCGGCCGAGGCGAAGCAG